>NZ_JAWHNU010000001.1:0-168151 GCF_032582135.1 Pseudomonas syringae group sp. J309-1
CCGCGATCGCGTCAGCACAGGCAATATATTCATCGACTGACAGACCGAATCGCGGGCAAGCGCGCTCCTACAGGGTCCGTGTTTGCTGCGCGACAGCGTGGTGCCAGGGACACCGGGGCGACTCCCACAGCTTTACGTCATTGCGCAGGACAGGCTTTAGCCGGGAGGACGCTGGTGCGTTTGTTAAATATCTTTCAGCAAAAATACCGCCCTCCCGGCTGAAGCAGATCCTGCGGGATCTCCACAGCGGCTAGCGCCCGGCGCTGAGAACACGCCTGCATCCCGCGCCTTTAACCCGCGATAACAAGGAAGATTCCTACAACCGCGTCAAGTCCCAACCTCTATATTCCATAGCCTGAGCAGAGCAATGGATGCACTGCGCACGGCCTGTCAAGGAATGACAAATGAGCACTACAGTTACAATCCCCGCCGATATCGACCATCTGGCCAATGAGCTGGCCGAATTGATCGACGCGGTCTCGCAACCTCGATTACTTTCCCCTTTTGCTTTTATCGATGATTTCATTCGCACAGCAATAAAGCGCTCAACGATGCATGAGCCGCACAAGGCGCTATTCACCAGCAACGTGAAGATCAATGTCGAATACACAGAAGATCGCCAAAGCGGACTCATCGGTGTCCGCGCTCCCCGCCCCAGGATCGCCACCTTTGAACTCCATCAGATAGTCACTGACTTTTTTCGCCACGACCTTAAGGGTGCGAACTCCATCCGCATCCGCTGGCCGCCTGCGTTCCCGCCCGAACTGCGCGAGCTGTTCGACACGGTGAACCTGCAGGCGCGCTATATCAGTGAGGTCGAGGCGCACTTTAATCGCCCTCATGTCAAAGAACTTTCCCTGCTTCTCACACGGCACGAACTGGATAGCATTATTCGTCGATATCTGGAGCACAGAGCCCCATCGACAACGCCCAGTGCACTCGCTAATGACTACCTGAACGGCTGGATCGAACCACAACTTGTGCAGTTTGAGGGCTCGTCGCGAGTGAAGCTGGAACGGGCGGTATTCCTGCCAACGCCTGAGTATTATGAAGACCAGACCGTTCAAGGTTTGTTGGTATTTCTGGGCAATGAACCCCAGCAACGGTCGGTCTACGAAATACCGCGTGATTTCGGGCAGTTTCGTGCGCTGATCGAAAGTCACGCCTCGTTGCGCAACAAAGTGTTGGCGAGGATCCCGCTTTATCAGCGACTCAAACCGGGCAACGATGAAGTCAAATATGTCCGCAGGTTCGAGACCAAGTATTACTGGGTGGCGCCCATCACCTTTCATGCGAGCCCCGACATCGCCAATGCGCTGTTTGATCTGAGCTATAAACGCTTGCTGTCTGATATCGATACGCTGGTGTCGACGGATGCAGAGCGGCTTGCTGACTCGGCTCTCGAATTCAGCGGTTATCTTCTGGCGGGCCTGTCGCTGGGTATCACGCTGCCGGTCAGTGTCAGTCTGGTGCCGATCAGGTTGATCGCAGCTTTCCTGCTGGGCGTCGCCTCTGCAGCCACCGATGCAGTCAGGGCCGAACTGGAAGACCTGCCCGAAGTGGCGGCTGATTTGTACCGCGCTGCCATCATCGGCGCACTGGCTGAAGTCATTGCCCCTCTGGTGCTGAAGGTGGTCGGCAAAGGACTTTCAGTGTTGGCCAGAACTCAACTTGCACAGAAGCTCAAAGTCATCCTGACAACCAAGAACCTGCCGTCCGCAGCGACGCCTTATTTGATTGATGCCCTGGAGCGCTCGAAACACTCGGCAAGGATGCGCTCGCTGGAATTGAAACTGAACGCCGACTTTAAAAAAGGCCCGCAGGCCACTCAGCTTTGGGTGGAAAAGCACGGGCATTTTTCACAGCAGCTCATTGAATCGTATGACATCACGGTGTATCGCGGTTTTGTTTTCCGCGGCGACTCCCGCGCCCCCGATGTCATCTTCAAAAAAGGTTTCAAACTGCGAACCCCTGCTGCCGATCTGCAAAAAGATATCCATCAAGCGACCGGCGTGCGCGGCGGATTTGGTGGCGGCCACGATGCGCTGGACCCCGATGGCAGAGGGATCTCCACATCAGTTTTTTATGATCAGGACCACGTTGGGGCTTTTACTTACGGAGGCGCTAAAGGGGGGCACACCTACCTTGTCGACGCGCGCAAGCTGGACGGTTATCACCTTTATGCCAATGACTTTGCTGCGCGCTATCCTCAATCGCCGCGCCTGGATCTGGCTCCGGTGGAGATCAACTACGCAACCGATATACCGCCCTCGGCGATTGTCGGTGCCTACGACAAGGATGGCTTATTCATTCCCAACCTTGAGGGGTTGCGCAGAACAGCGGGTATCAACCAGGCGCGACTTGAGCGAGAGCTGACCAAACGCACGTTCAACCGCGCGATTCAGAAAACAGCGGCTGACGAGGCCAGACTGGGGATTGAGGCGACACTTAGATTGTTCTCATGAAGCCCATCGCAGACAACGTCGAGCACCGTCAGGGTTAGATGATCTGCCAGATAGATCGGGGTTCCCTATCGCGAGCAAGCTCTGCTCCCACAGAACCCAAGCGGTCCAGATCAGTGGGAGCCGCCCCGGTGTCCCTGACACCACGCTGTCGCGCAGCAAACACGGACCCTGTAGGAGTGAGCTTGCCCGCGATTCGGTCTGTCAGTCGATGAATATATTGCCTGTGCTGACGCGATCGCGGGCAAGCGCGCTCCTACAGATGAAAAAGTACTCCAAATCAAATAGTTGTAGTTTGTTTGATAGAAGCTGAGCTTGCTCGCGATGCAGGCGAATCGGTATGCAGCCTTGAACCGAGTGACCGTTATCCGTCCGAACGCCCCACCTCTGGATTCACAATCACCGTACATGTGGTGCCCGCCGACAGCAGCACGTCGGCGGGCACTTCATCCAGATGAATGCGCACTGGCACGCGTTGCGCCAGGCGCACCCAGTTGAAGGTCGGGTTGACGTCGGCGATCAGTTCACGGCTCTCCGGATTGTCACGGTCATAGATGCCGCGGGCGATGCTTTCCACGTGACCTTTGAGCAACTGACCGCTCATGAGCTGCATGTCTGCGGGGTCGCCGACGCGGATATGTGGCAGCTTGGTCTCTTCAAAGAAGCCGTAAACCCAGAACGAATTCATGTCGACGACGGCCATCTTCGCTTCGCCAATGCGCGCGTAGTCACCGCGATGCACGTTGAGGTTGGTGACATAGCCGTCTACCGCTGCCAGCACCCGCGTGCGGCGCAGGTTTAGCTCGGCAGCTTCAAGCCCGGCCAGCGCCAGTTGATAGTCGGCCTGGGCCGACACCGCGATGTTGCTCGCGTCGTCGCGGCTTTCGGTTGAGATCACCAGATTGTCCATGTCGGCACGACGCCTGGCGTTGACCTTGCGCATCTCCCAGGTGGCCTTGCGTGAAGCCACCAATGCCTGCGCCTGCTTGACCGCCACCTCGTAATGCTCGGGATCGATCTGCATCAACAGGTCGCCCTTTTTGACCTGTTGGTTATCACGCACCGGCACATCGACCACTGTGCCGCTGACGTCAGCGGCGACATTGATGATATCAGCGCGCACCCGACCATCCCGGGTCCAGGGCGTGTCCATGTAGTTGACCCACAAGGTGCGGCCGATCCAGATGGCCAGTGCCAGAACCAGTAACGTGGCGATCAGACTGAAGAACTTTTTCATCAGGGCTACTCAAGAATCAACGGTAAACGGTCAGCGCCATCGCGCCGAAAATGCAGGTAAACAGGCTCAGACGCAGCAACGCCGGATGCCAGAAAAACCGGTACAGATCAAAGCCCGCCAGCAGTCGGTCAAGTGCCCAGGCAAGCACCAATGCGATCAAAAACAGGACGGTCACGCTGGGCATGTACAGGCCATGAAAAGCAATTTCACGAGGCATGAGTCAGTCCTTGCTGATGACCTTTGCGGGCATGCGCGGCCAGAGGTGATTGAGGGTCCAGCAGTGACGAGCGGATGAAGTGCAGATAGCTCTTCACCCGACGCAGCACCGAGGTATCAAAGTGAGGCGCGAATGGTTCGTCGCTGCTTTGCACACGATTGATCGCGTGATCAACGGCTGCCAGTGCGCGCTGCCAGTTGCTGTGATCCGGCTGGATGAACAAACGGATCAGCGCCCTGCCCATCACACGGATAGCTACACGCCAGGATTGCCACGGCGCATATGCCGGATGAACCGGGAGGATGTCCTGTTCGCGACGCAGCTCGATGATTGCGTGGCCGATTTCCAGTACCACGAACATCCAGCGCAGCAATTCACGTTGCACCAACGGCTTGCCAGCGGCCAGACCGTAGGCCTGATGCATGAGGTCGCGGGTCTGGCTTTCGAAACTGGACCCCAGACGATTCAACGGCGCGCTGATGGCGAACACCACCTGACGACGCAAATCGCCCTCAAGCCGTTGCCACATCCAGCGCGCGTTGGGCGGCAAGATGATCGCGCCCGCAGCGGCACACAGCAGCATGCCAACGACCATGGCGATGTAGTCGTTGATGAAGGTGTAAGGGTTGTAGATCGTCAGGTTGTCCGGCACTGAACCGATGCTGAAGAAGATCAGCAACCCAAGCCCGTAGCCCGACCACTGCGGCCGCGAACCGAGGAATGCACCCAGCATGAACACTGGCGCAAGGCTCAGGCACAGCAGAGGGAAGCCGTCGATGTTCGGGAAGATGAAAAAGGTTTCGATGAAGCCCAACACGGCCCCGAGCAAGGTGCCGCAGGCCATCTGAAATGACATACGGCGCGGGTTGTTGGTGGTGGATGACAACGCCACGGTGGCTGCGGACACGAGAATCATGGTTGCGCCACTGGGCCAGGCGGTCGCCACCCAATAAGCACTCATGATCGCCAGAATGAACGTTGCCCGAATGCCTGCCGCTGCCGCTGTCATCCAGCTGGTTTTGGGCAGGAACGCTTCTTCCCATTTTTCCCGGATGTGTTTGTGATCGGCCAGGGAGGCGTGGGTCTGAGCATAGTCGTGCATGTCGCTGACCAACCGGTACAGCAATTCGTAAGCGGTGTGGAAATCCAGCAATTCGGCTTCGCTGGGTTGGATGTCTTCCAGAGCGGCACGCTGGGCACGTACCCTCTCTGGCAGCTCTGCCTTGAAGGCTTCCAGTTGCTGAACCAGTTGCGCGGCATCCTCTGGGGTCAGAAAACGATTGGCGAAACCGTCGAGCAACTCGGCCAAGGCTGTGAGGCCCGGCTGTGCGGCGATGAACACCCGGCTAACACCATCGCTTCTTACGCGTTCGAGCAACTGGTGCAGCGCGTTGAAGCGGGTGGTTATAGCCATAAACTCACTGTTCAGGCGGTTGAGTCGCCCGTTACGACGGCGCATGTGGGGATCTTCAAAAACCGTGACGCTGCGTAGTCCTTCCAGGCCGATGGCTTCTGCAACAAAGCGCACGTTGCCGGTTTCAAATGCATCTGGAGGGTTAACACCACGCAGGCCATCGGCGACGAAACGAGCAAATATGCCGAAGCGTGAATACAGCGCGTTACGCATCGCCGCGCCCGAGCTTTGCGGCAGAATCGCTGCGGTGACGGCCGTGGAGCAAACGATGCCGAGGCTGATTTCCAGCACGCGCCACACGGCCGCCATGAACGAGCCTTCCGGGTGTGCCAGTGCAGGCAGGCCGACCATCGCAGCGGTATAGCCCGCGAGCACAAAACCGTAGGCGCGAAAGTTTCGATAACGCGCCGCACCTGCCGAACAGAACCCCACCCACAGCGCGAGGCAGCCGAGGAACAGTTCGGAATTCTGCGCAAACAGCGCCATCAGCACGACCATTACCGTGGAACCAGCCAAGGTGCCGAGCAGGCGATAAAAGCTTTTGGCAAAGACATGGCCGCTTTGCGGTTGCATGACGATGAACACAGTAATCATCGCCGTGCGCGGTTGAGGTAATTCCAGGCGCAGGGCCAGCCAGTAAGTGAGGAATGCGGCGATCAGCACCTTGAAGATGTAGATCCAGGTCACCCCGTCGCTGCGCGCCCAACTATTGAATTCCCGACGCCATGGGAGTTGGGTGATTCGGTTCAAGATGTCACATGCCTGTTGCGGCGAATCACGATCAATTGTGGGAGCGGTGCTTGCCCGCGATATTGGCGACACGGTTTTTCAGCTATACCGAGGTGCCTGAATCGCGGGCAAGCACCGCTCCCACAAGTACAGCGTTCGCTTGAGGTATTCACCGTCTGGCTATAGCGGGCATGCCCTGTTTTACCGGCAGGATCGCACTCCCCGGTAAGAGGCAACTTGTTGGCGAGGCGGTCGAAGCGGCGCGTCGTATGAAAAGCCTCGCGAACAAGTTCGCTCTTACCGGGATCAAGGCGTTCAGTGGAGATATTCATTGGCCAAACACCGCCAGTGTGGCCGGCGTTTTCGGTGCCTGGGTTTTATCTTCGGCCGGTGTATCGCTGCCCGCGTCCAGGCCGCCGCCCAGCGCTACGACGAGTTCGGCATGGGCGCTCAGGCGGGCGGCCTGGACTTGTTGTTGAACCTGCTGCTGACGAAACAACAGAGTCTGGGCATTGAGCACGTTGAGGTAATCCGTCAGGCCGCGCTGGTAAGCGATCATTGCGATGTCGTAAGTCTTCTGCGCCGCAGCCACCGACTCGCTGGCGAACGCTTGTTGTTTGTCCATGGACTCACGGCGGATCAACTGATCGGAAATGCTCTTGAGCGCGGTTATCAGCGTCTGGTTGTACTGCGCCACCGCGAGGTCATAACCGGCAGAGGCTTCCCCCAACTGTGAACGTAAACGCCCACCGTCAAAGATCGGCAAACTCACCGCAGGCCCGGCGCTGTAGTTGAATTTTTTACCCGTCAGAAATTCCAGCATGCCGCCACCTGTGGCCATGTAACCCAGGTTGGCGATCAGATCGACGTTGGGATAAAAACCGGCATGGGCCACGTCAATACCGCGAGCCTGAGCAGCGACGGCCCAGCGGCTGGCCACCACATCCGGGCGCTGACCAAGCAATTGCGCAGGTAAAGCAGAAGGTAACTTCAGGGTCGTTTTGAGGGCCAGCGTCGGGCGATGGAGGTTAGCGCCCTCCCCCGGACCTTTGCCCGCCAGCGCGGCCAACTGATTACGACTGAGGGCAATGGCCTCATCCAGCGCGTCGATCTGCCGGTGGGTTTCCGGCAAAGGCGTTTCAGCCTGACTGACTTCAAAGTGGGTACCAATCCCGCCCTTCAAACGGCGCTGGGCCAGATCAAGAATCTGTTGCTGCTGAGCGAGCGTCGCTTCGACGATGTCGCGCTGGGCGTAATGCAATGAAAGCTGGATGTAGGCGCGAACGATGTTGTCCTGCAATTCGAGCTGCGCCTGACGTGCCTGGGCAGCACTCATGTGAGCCAGGTCAAGCGCCCGTTCGGATGCGTTGCTTTCCCGCCCCCAGAAATCCAGCGAGTAGCTCAACCCAAGGGACGCATTGTTGTCCCAGGTGGTGGTATTAGCGAGCGCGCCGGGACCGTAGAACTGATCAGTCGCCCAGTCATGCCGTTTGAGGGAAGCTTCACTATTGATGTGCAACGACTCGGCAGATTCAGCCATACCCGCCATGGCTTTGGCTTGACGAACTCTCGCCGCCGCGATGGCCAGACTCTGCGCTCCGGCAGCGGCCAGGTCAATCCAGTGATCCAGTTGCGGATCGTTATAGGCGTGCCACCACTGAGCAACAGGCCAGTGCGCATCCCGGTCGGCACTGCGTATGGCAGCGTCGGTCGTCAGGCTATCGACAGGCAAAGCCTTGCCTTGTGGTGCGATCCCGCCGGTTCCGATACAGCCGCTGATGACTAACGTTAAAGCCCAGACACTGAAGGGCGCGGCCCTTCTGATGATGCGACGCGGCACGGATGCAACTTCCCGACGTAAGGTGAAATGACTCAGGTGGCGCGATTCTAGGGGCGCATCAACGCCCCGATAAGCCAGAAGAACTGTGAATCTTTGTTACAGAATCAGAGATAATCATCGGCCAGGCTGACATGGCCCGGTTACTTCGTGTCACAATTTGCCATCTCTCCAGAGAACTGCCCATGGATACCCTGCAAAACATGCGCGCGTTCAGTTGTGTGGCTCAGGCCGGAAGCTTTACGGCAGCTGCCGTTCAGCTCGACACGACTACCGCCAACGTTTCGCGCGCCGTCTCAAATCTCGAAGCACATCTGCAAACCCGTCTGCTTAACCGCACCACACGCCGAATCGCGCTCACAGAAGCCGGCAAGCGTTATCTCCTGCGGTGCGAACAGATTCTGGGGTATGTGGAAGAAGCCGAAGCCGAGGCCAGCGACGCTCATGCGCGGCCAGCCGGTCAGCTCAAGGTGCATTCGATGTCCAGTGTCGGTCAGCACTATGTGATCGATGCAATCGCCCGCTACCGACGCAATCACCCGGACGTGTCCTTCGACCTGACCATGGCCAATCGCGTGCCGGATCTGCTCGAAGAAGGCTATGACGTATCCATTGTGCTAGCCAGTGAGCTGCCGGACTCGGGTTTTGTCTCGCAACGTTTGGGCATCACTTACAGCATCGCGTGTGCATCGCCGGAGTACGTCAAAAGCTTTGGCATCCCGCTCAAGCCTACTGACCTGCTCAACCACGCGTGCCTGCGATTGGTCAGCCCGGTGTTCCCGCTGGAAAAATGGCTGTTCGACGGCCCGGAAGGTCAGGAAATGGTCACGATCCATACCTCGCCATTTCTGGTCAACTCGGCAGACGCCATGAAGACGGCGATCAGCAGCGGCATGGGTGTGGGTATCTTGCCGATCTATTCCGCCATCGAAGGTTTGCGCAATGGCACGCTGGTGCGGGTGCTGCCCGAGTACCGCTCGCAGGAACTGAATCTGTACGCTATCTATCCGTCGCGCCAGTATCTGGATGCCAAGATCAAGACGTGGGTGGAATACCTGCGCGGCTCGCTGCCGGAAATCCTCGCCGCCCATGAAGCGGATCTGCATACGCACGCGATGCGGTCCATCGCCTGATCGTTGCAATACCCTGCTGTAGGAGCTGACGAGCAACGCGAGGCTGCGATGGCGGTTCATCTGACACACCGCCATCGCAGCCTCGCGTTGCTCGTCAGCTCCTACAAGCCGATGTTTACGTCTCGACGACGGGAATGTTAGCGTGCTACTCATCTGTAACCCTTTATAAAAAGCGTGCGAGAGTAGCTACCCCATGAAAAAGACCGTACTTGCCTTCAGCCGTGTATCCCCCGAAATGGCCGAACGGCTGGAACAAGACTTCAACGTGATCGTGCCCGACCCGAAGCTGGGCGACTTGAATGCGCAGTTCAATGACGCACTGCCCAAGTGCCACGGCATGATCGGCGCAGGTCGTCAGTTAGGGCGTGAGCAACTGGCAGCTGCTACCCAGCTCGAAGTGGTGTCGAGCATCTCCGTCGGTTACGACAACTACGACGTCAGCTACTTCAACGAGCGCGGCATCATGCTCACCAACACGCCGGACGTGCTGACAGAAAGCACAGCTGATCTGGGGTTTTCCCTCATCATGAGCAGCGCCCGTCGGGTTGCAGAACTGGACACCTGGACCAAGTCCGGTCAGTGGAAACGCAGTGTCGAAGCCGCACAATTCGGTACTGATGTTTACGGCAAGACGTTAGGTATCGTCGGTATGGGCAACATCGGCGCAGCGGTTGCGCGACGTGGTCGTCTGGGTTTCAACATGCCGATCCTGTACAGCGGCAACAGCCGCAAGACCGAGCTGGAGCAGGAACTGGGCGCGCAATTTCGCAGCCTTGATCAACTGCTTGCCGAGTCGGACTTCGTCTGCCTTGTGGTGCCGTTGAGCGAGAAAACCAAACACCTGATCAGCAGCCGCGAGCTGGGCCTGATGAAGTCCAGCGCAATTCTGATCAACATCGCCCGCGGCCCTATCGTCGACGAAGCAGCGCTGATCGAGGCCTTGCAGAACGGCACCATTCGTGGCGCCGGGCTGGACGTCTACGAGAAGGAACCGCTGAGCGAGTCGCCGTTGTTCAGTTTGAAAAACGCCGTGACCCTGCCGCACATCGGCTCGGCCACGACCGAAACCCGGCAAGCCATGGCGGACCTTGCCTATACCAACCTGCGTGCTGCGTTGCTGGGTGAGAAGCCGAAGAACCTGGTGAATCCGCAGGTGTGGAAAGCTTGATGTAGCCCTGTAGGAGCTGCCGAAGGCTGCGATTGCGGTGTACCTGAAAAACGCTTCGCAGCCTGCGACAGCTCCTACAGATAATGCATTCCACTTACCTCAAGCCAGTTTCGCAGCGAGCGGCACCACCACCTTCGGCTTCCTGAACACCAGCACATTCCCCAGCATCACCAACACCAGCCCCATCAAGGCCGGAGCCGTCCATTGGTAGCCTTCGGCGAACGCCGAAATGTTCAGCGCCACCACCGGGAACAGCACCGTGCAATACGCTGCGCGCTCCGGGCCCATGCGGCCGACCAGCGTCAGGTAGGCGGTGAAGCCGATTACCGAGCCCGGAATCACCAGATACAGCAACGAACTGATGTAACGGGTCGTCCACTCGAAACCGAACGGCGTACCGCTGAGCAAGCAATACAGACTGAGCATCCCGGCGCCGTAGAGCATGCCCCAGGCGTTGGTGGTCAGCGGCCGCAGACCGGCTTTCTGCTGCATGCTGGAAAGCATGTTGCCGGCCGAAAAACACATCGTACCCAGTAACGCCAGGCCAAGGCCCATCAGGGTCTCGTGGCTGGCGCTGTGCCCGGACAACTCAGGCCAGAACATACAGCCCAGACCAATCAAACCCAGCGCACCACCGGTCAATACGTTGTGCGCAATTTTCTGTTTGAAGAACACCCGTGCATTCAGGGCGTTCCACAGGGTTGCGGTGGAAAACACCACCGCAATCAACCCGCTGGGAATCCACTGACTGGCCGTGAGGAAACACATGAAATTGATGCAGAACAGGCACAGCCCCTGCGCGACGCAAAGCATGTGCCCACGCTGATTGACCTTCTGCAGCTTGCCGCCGATCAGCAGCATCGCGAACAACACCAATGCCGCGAGGCCGAATCGGTAAACAATGGAGACCGCGATTGCCACTTCGCCAAGCTGTAATTTCAGTGCGATCCAGGTGGTGCCCCAGATCAGGACGGTCAGCAAATAAAGCGAAATGTTCATGATGCGGCTCCCGATTTGAGCCATCAGTTTGCCGCGTGCACGAACCGACCATTTGCATAATCTTGCGCATTTGCTTCAGCGGTAGCTGGCAGAGAGTGCTGTAAAGCGTAGGATGCGAGCCATGCCAGCCATCGAATCCATCCAGGTCTTTCAGGCCCTTAACAGTTCACCTCATGCTCAACTGGAGCAGAGCGCGGTGCTGGGCGATGGTTTGGTCGCGGCTTTGTGGAACAACCGTCACGACTCCCAGGAGTATCACGGTCCAAGCCATCACACATTGTCGTGCTACATCGACGGTGGCACAGGCACATTTCGTCGCGATCGCCCCGATCAGAAAGGCAGCCCCAACAAGCTTTGCACCCTGCCCGCCGGGCACGAATCAGCCTGGGTTATCAACGGCGAGATTCGTCTGGCGCACATCTACATCAGTCCTGAACAGTTTGCGTTGGGTTGCATCACCCTGCTGGACCGTGAACCTCGTGAGCTGCAATTAAGGGAGAACACGTTTCACGATGATCCCGAGCAGGCCCAGCGCTTTCGCCAATTGATTCAGATGAACTGGAGTGAGCCCGGCGAGCGCTTGCTGACCAGTAGCCTGGCTCATGAAATGCTCAGCCGGGCCTTGTTCGATCAGGTGGGCATGCGTGAGGGTTTGCGTTTGAAAGGCGGGCTGGCCGCGCATCAGCGCCGACAGTTAGTGGATTTCATCGAAACCCATCTGGCCGAACCTCTCAGCCTTGGGCAACTGGCGGGGCTGTGTGCGCTGTCTGAATACCACTTCGCGAGGATGTTTCGCGAAAGCTTCGGCTTGCCGCCCCATCAATACCTGCTGGCCCGACGCCTCAACCATGCCCGACAGTTGCTGCGCACGACTCGCATGGCGTTCGGGGCAATCGCGATCGAGTGTGGATTTGCCAGCGCCAGTCATTTCAACAATCGCTTCAGGCAGGCAATGGGCGCGACGCCGGGGGAATATCGATTGGCGTTTGTCGGGGGGAACACGACGCCCCGGTAGGAGCCAACTTGTTGGCGAGGCGTCAGACCTGTGTATCAGAAATATCGTCTCGCCAACAAGTTGGCTCCTACCGGGAAAATCTGTGCTGCGCCACAGCGCGGTATCAAGCCAACAATCGATTAATCAAAATCAGCGGCCCCACCAAAACACCTGCCGCTGCAAGCACCAACATCAGCCGCGGCCCGAACGGAATCAGGAACACCAGCAGCAACGCACTGCCCATCAGCGCCGCGCACCACTGCACCAGCCCCAAGCCCAAAGATGTCGACGCCAGCGCCGCCCAGAGCGAAAGGCACAGGCACAGCCAGCCAACGACCTTCAGCACACGACTGCGACTGGCACTTAGCTTGCTGTGCAGCAGCTCGCCGTAATGTTTGGTCATGGACAGGCACAGCGCGGTAAAGCCCACGTAGCACAGCAAAGTCGCCAGCAACATCAATGCACTTCCCTTTCAAATCGGCCTGTCGATAAAGGTCGCTCGGCCACAATGGGCGACACCGGGCGAAATTTCGTTGCGCCCCAGGCCATGAACAACCCGGTAAACAAAACGGTGAGGTCGAAGCCGATCAACACCCAGTCCTGATTCTGCAGCGAAGCCAGCAGGTAATTGCCACTGGTGATGATGTCCAGCAACGGCAAACCGGAAAATAACACCGCGCCCAGCATCAACTGCTCACGCCATGCCTGACGGCCTTTGCGCAATAGCGCATGCAGCACTGAAAAGCCCCAGACGCTAAAGAACAGATTGATCTCCCAATCACTTCGCTCGGCCAGCCCAACCGGCAACAAGCGATTGGCCCAGAAGAATGCAGCCACGGCGATCATCAGCCCGGCCATACCGGCAATGTTCAACACTTCCACCAGTCGCAGCTCGAAAGGCAAGACCCCGGTTGTGGCATGCTTGACCTGCCGCTTGGCCAGCCACATCACCAGTCCGGTGCCAATCATGGCCGTTCCGGCAATGCCAAACACGAAGTACAGCCAGCGCAATAAAGGCCCGGCGAACTCCCCAAGGTGCAGCCCGTACATAGCGCCGGACACCAGCAATGGTCCGGAACGCTGAGTCGGCAACGTCAGCACCTCACCACTTACCCCGTTGAACACCACGTTAATACCCGGATCGTGAATGACGCTGCTGCCAGCACCGGGAGACACCACGACCGTTGCGGCTGCATCACCCGGGTTATAGACCACCAGGCGCCCCACCTCTTTATCGGGCCATTGTTGCCCACCCGCGCGCACGATCGGCGCAAGGGGTGCCAGGGCAGCAGCCGTACCGGTTGCCTTGGTGATGTTGGTATTCGGAAAAACATCGGCAAAGAACGCCTGAGTGTCCTTGCCATAAGAGGCCACGATGCTCGCCGGCATGACCAACGACATGAAGATCACCAGGCTGCTGTAAGTGATCATCAGGTGAAACGGCAACGCCAGCACGCCGATTGCGTTATGCCCGTCCAGCCAGGAACGCTGCCCTTTTCGCGGACGAAAAGTGAAGAACTCCTTGAAGATTTTCTTATGGGTGATGATCCCGGTGATCAGCGCGATGAACATCAGCATCGCCGCAATAGTCGACAACCAGCGGCCCCATGGATGCGGCATTTGCAGCTGGAAGTGGAACCGGTAGAAAAACTCTCCGCCCATGCTGCTGCGCGTCTGGATTTCTTCGCCGGTTTGCGGATCCAGGCTCTTGCGCATGAATGCGCCACGCTTGCCCTCTTGTTCTGCGGTCTGCCACATCAGCCCCAAGGCAGGTTTGCGCTCATCGGGCAGATCGATAAACCAGCGCGTGGCATTCGCCGCATGTTGCTGCAGATAAGCCTGGGCCCGATCGACACTGGCCTCGGTATCGACCACCCGTGCCGGGATTTCAGGATGAGTCCAGCGGTTTATTTCGTCCTTGAAGTAGGACATTGTTCCGGTCAGGAATATCGCGAACAACAACCAGCCGAAGACCAGACCAATCCAGGTGTGCAGCCAGGCCATGGCCTGACGAAAACCTTCCTTCATGACAACCACCGCCCCAGGCCGAAAATGGCCGCCAGAATGGAAGCGGGCAGCAGGATGCCCGCCCAGGCGCGCCAGGCAGTCCGGCAGGCAAAGCACCAGATCACTGCAAGCAAGTAAGCCACAAACGAAAGCATCATGCCGGTGACAACGGCATCAGCCCGGGACATCGGCACCCACTGGCTGATGCACACGCTGGTCAGCGCAGCGATCAGGTAACCGCCGAACAGTGCAGCGACAATGCGCGAAGTGACCGCCAGCCGATAAGCCAGTGAGACACCGGCAGCTTTGGCTTTTCGCGTTGATTTACGGGCTTGCGGAGCGTCCATCGTCGCGTCGTTCATCAATGCGCGATCGTCAACAAGGGACGTCGCACAGTGAAACATAGGCGTTGAATCGGCATGGGGTAAGTCCTGATCGGGAGGCTATCGCACGGGACATTTTCTGACGTCGCGCACGAACAGAACGCAATATTAATGATAAATATTCTCATACGCAAAAGAGTCTGCCAGAATCCGCGCAATTAAATGGTTCATCGCGGACTGCAGCACCCATGTCTATCGCCCCATACGCGCTTAACGAAACTGTCGAAGGCCTGTATTACGCCCATCACAATTGGCTGACGGGCTGGTTGCGGCGTCGTTTGGGCTGCCCGCACAGCGCGGCTGATCTGGCGCAAGACACCTTCGTCAAAGTCCTGCTGGCCCGCGATACGCCTGAGATTATCGAGCCCAGGGCGTTTCTGACCACCATTGCCAAGCGCGTGCTGTTCAACCACTACCGTCGACAGGACCTTGAGCGCGCCTATTACCAGACGCTGGCGGAAATGCCCGAGTGTGTCGCCCCTTCGGAAGAAGAGCGGGCAATCATTCTGGAAACCTTGCTGGAGCTGGACCAGTTGCTCGATGGTCTGCCGGTTGCGGTCAAGCAAGCCTTCCTGTTGTCACAAGTCGATGGCCTGAGCCACGGAGAAATCGCCGCGCAACTGGGTATTTCCATCGCCACGGTGAAGCGTCATTTGAACAAGGCGCTGCTGCGCTGCTATTTCGCCTTATGAATTCGAACGGCGAATCCCTGAACAAATCAGACATCGCGCCGGCCGTGGCCGAGCAGGCGGTGAGCTGGCTGATCGAAATGCAGAGCGGCACCCTCGGCCCGTTGCGCCAGCAAGCCTGGCAACTCTGGTTGAACAGCAACACGGAACACCAGCGGGCGTGGGCGCATATCCAGCGGGTCAACCAGCGCCTGAGCGGGTTGTCCTCTCCGCTGGCACATGCTGCTATCAACGCGCCAAGATCCAGCGGCCGACGTCAGGCGCTGAAACTGCTGTTGCTGCTGGGCGCTGGCTCCGCGGCCGGCTGGGGTTTGCGCGATCAGCTCTCGTTGCAACCGTTGCTGGCCGACTATCACAACGGGATCGGCGAGCAGCGCAAGATCGCGCTGGACGATGGCAGTGAAATCCACCTGAATACAGCGAGCGCCATCGACCTGCGCTTTGATGCTCAGCAACGCCTGATCAAATTGTTGCAAGGCGAGATCCTGCTAACGGTGGCCGATGATCCACGTCCGCTGAATCTGGTCACGGCCGAGGGCAACGTTCGGCCGATGTCGGCAGCCAGCCGTTTCGATGTACGTCAGTTCGACGGTAAAACCCAGCTGGCGGTGTTTGGCGGCACGGTGCAGATCACCCCGACGACGTTCACCGGTCCTGGCTTGCAGTTACAGGCCGCCCAGCAGGTGGTGTTCAACCGCAATACGTGGGAACCGGTGCGGGCACTGGACGCCAACAGTGGCGCGTGGGCCGATGGCATGCTGGTCGCCGCGCACATGCGCCTGCAGGACTTCCTCGCCGAACTGAGCCGCTACCGCCGCGGCCATTTGCAATGTGACGCGAAAGTGGCGGACTTGCTGATTTCAGGAAGTTATCCACTGGCCAACAGTGAGCGGATTCTGGACTTGCTGGAGGTGGCGTTGCCGGTCAAGGTCAAGCGATTTACCCGATATTGGGTGAGTGTTGAGGCGCGGGTTTGACGATGAAACCCAGGAATGCATGACCCCACCCTGTGGGAGAGTCTATGTTGGCCTGCAAACACTAATCCGTGGGAGCGAATTCATTCGCGAAGGGGTCGGTACATTCGATGTATTTGTGCCGTCAGGAATGCCGCCTTCGCGAATGAATTCGCTCCCACAAATGATCCCCAGCGTATTTCAAATTATTTTTCAAAACCGGTGAGCCGTTTTCGGTTCCTCGCGTGACAGACAGGGAAAGCACCTTAATCCTCTCGCCCAAGGACTCCCTGTATGTCAGTTCGCCCCAGCCGTTTGTCCCCCCTGTCCCGCTCGTTGCGGCATATCGTGTTTGGTGCCGGTCTGTCGCTGTGCAGCGTGCCGCTGTTGCAGGCGGCTGATGTCGGCAGCAAGGCGTATCACATTGCCCCGAGCGCACTGGAAACCGCACTGAATCAATTCGGTCGCGAAGCAGGTGTCCTGATTTCCTTTGGTTCGCAAATCACCAGCGGTCTGCAGAGCCGGGGGCTGGAAGGTCAATACACCCCTGAGCAAGGGCTGGCGGCGTTGCTCGAAGGTACCGGCCTGCAAGCCAGTCCCGATGGCCAGAATGGCTTTACTTTGCAACCGGTAAGCGCACAGGGTAATGGTCCGATTGAGCTGGGGGCATCCAACGTCGTCGGTGACTGGCTGGGCGAGGCGCAACAAACTGATGTCTTCGAGCATCCAGGTGCGCGGGACGTAATCCGTCGCGAGGAAATCGAGCGCATGGGTGCAAGCTCCGCACGCGAAGTGCTCAATCGCATCCCGGGCGTCAACGCTCCGGAAAACAATGGCACCGGCAGCCATGACATGGCGCTGAACTTCGGCATACGCGGCCTCAACCCGCGTCTTGCATCACGCTCGACGGTGTTGATGGACGGTATCCCGGTGCCCTTCGCGCCTTACGGTCAGCCGCAGCTGTCCTTTGCCCCGATCAGCATGGGCAACATGGATGCGGTGGACGTGGTTCGCGGTGGCGGCGCGGTGCGCTACGGCCCGCAGAACGTCGGCGGGGTCGTCAACTTCGTGACCCGCGCTATCCCTGACGAACCCACCCTCAAAGGCGGTTTCCAGACCGAAACCAGCCCTTCTTCCAGCCACGATGGCTTCAAGACTACGGGTAACGTGTTGGCCGGTGGCACCGCCGACAATGGCCTGGGCGGCGCGATTCTGTACACCGGCGTTCGCGGCGGAGACTGGCGCGAACACAGCGACACGCAGATCGACGACCTGATCCTCAAGGGTAAATACCAGATCGACGAAGCCAACAGCGTTAACGCCATGGCTCAGTACTACGAAGGCGAAGCAGAGATGCCGGGCGGCCTCAACGTTGCCGATTACAAAGACGACCCGTACCAGTCGACGCGCTTGAAAGACAAATTCTGGGGCCGTCGCACCATGGTCAATTTCGGCTATCGCTACGAAGAAGACGCGCGGGTTTTCACCGCCAATACGTTCTTCACCAAAACCCTGCGCAGTGGTTATCTGGAACAAGGCAGTTTCGTGTCGCTGTCACCTCGCGAGTACTGGGTCCGCGGTCTGGAAACGCGCTTCTCCCAAGGCTTTGCGCTGGGTG
The DNA here is from genome assembly GCF_032582135.1 of Pseudomonas syringae group sp. J309-1. Taxonomy (NCBI): domain Bacteria; kingdom Pseudomonadati; phylum Pseudomonadota; class Gammaproteobacteria; order Pseudomonadales; family Pseudomonadaceae; genus Pseudomonas; species Pseudomonas syringae group sp. J309-1. The sequence continues at coordinate 17,841 of NZ_JAWHNU010000001.1, forward strand.
AAACCTGGCACGAAGTCGGCGTCGGTTACCGTTACATCAACGAAGCCGGCCATGAGATGCGCTACCGCGAGAACACTGTCGATAACGTCCTGCCGACCACTGGCAGCCGTTTCGACCGCGATACCCGAGGTGCCACAGAAGCCAATGCGATCTACATCGATGACCGTATCGACATCGGCAAATGGACCATTACGCCGGGTATTCGCTACGAGATGATCGACACCGCGCAGTCCGATAACTTCAACAACCGCAAATACCAGGGCGACTACAAAACCGCCCTGCCCGCGTTGAACGTGTTGTATCACCTGACCGATAGCTGGAACCTGTACGCCAACACCGAAGGCTCGTTCGGCAGCGTCCAATACAGCCAGATGTCCAGCCGCATCGCAGGGGGTGAAGTCAAACCCGAGAAAGCCCGGACCTGGGAATTGGGCACGCGCTACGACAACGGCAACCTGCGCGCAGAGATTGGCGCGTTCCTGATCAACTTCGATAACCAGTACGAAACCAACCAGACCGACAGCAGCGTGATCGCCCGTGGCGAAACCCGTCATCAGGGTATCGAGACCAGCGTCAACTATGCGTTGGCTGGACTGAATCCGGCGCTGGCAGGGTTTGATGTGTACGCCACGTATGCCTTCGTCGATGCGACGATTCGTGAGGACGGTCCGAACAAGGGCAACCGAGTGCCGTTCGCGTCGAAACACAAAGGCACTCTGGGTGTGGCGTATACCGAAGGCCCATGGAAGCTGAATCTGGACAGTTCGTATCAGAGCGACCAATTCGCCGACAACGCCAACACCCAGGCAGAAACCGCCAATGGTGCCGCGGGCAAGATCCCGGGTTACATGCTGTTCAGCACCCGCGCCGCCTACGACTTCGGCCCGCAATTTTCTGATCTGAACGTGGCCGTCGGGGTGAAGAACATCTTCAACCACGAGTACTTCACCCGTTCGTTTGACGACAACAACCGCGGCAAATATGTCGGCGAACCGCGCACGGTGTATGTGCAGACTTCTGTGGCGTTTTGATACATCGCGTCGCCTGCATCGCTGGCAAGCCCGGCTCCCACAGTGATCGCATTCCCCCTGTAGGAGCCGGGCTTGTTCGAGATGAACGATAGCGCGGTGTGGCTTATGGCTGCGTCTCATGCATCGCGGGCAAGCCCGGCTCCCACGGTGATCGCATTCCACTGTAGGAGCCGGGCTTGCTCGAGATGAACGATAACGCGGTGTGGCTTATGGCTGCGTCTCATGCATCGTCGGAATGCCGCCCAGACCAAGCCCGGCTCCCACAGTGATGGTTTTACCAACGATACGTCGCACTGGCCTGCACGGTGCGCTGCGAGCCATACCAGCACCAGCCGTAACCACTGCAGGAGGCGACGTATTCCTTGTTGGCCAGATTGGTGACGTTCAGCGCCAGGCGCAGGTTGTCCATCGGGTTGTAGAGGCTTGGAATATCGTAGTGCGCTGACGCGTCGAACAAGGTGTAGCCAGGCACCTTCAACGAGTTGGCAGTGTCACCCCAGGTCGAGCCGACATAGCGTGTCCCACCGCCAACACCGAAGCCTTTCATCTGACCGTCACGGAAGGTGTAATCAACCCACGCGGAGGCGGTATGACGTGGAATAGCCACAGATGTCTTGCCTTCAGCCGACTCGGTCGGACCGTTGGCAATGCCACTTCCCGGCGACACAACCACGGTGTTGTTGGATTTGGTCGTCCTGTTGTCCAGATACGCATAGGCCGCCGTGATGTCCAGGTTATCACTCAGGCTAGCCTTTCCTTCCAGCTCGAAACCTCGGGACTGCACCTCACCGGATTGCACCTGACACCGTGCACCGTTACACCGAGGCGCTGGATCCGGGTCGGGGGTCAGCACATTGGTTCTACGCAGATCGAAGATCGAGGCGGTGATGAAGCTGTTGCTTCCGGGCGGCTGATACTTGATACCCAGTTCGTATTGCGTGCCTTCAGTTGGATCAAACGGTTTGTCACCTAAACCGGTGCCCGATTGTGGCTCAAAGGATTCGGAGTAGCTGATGTAGGGCGCCAGGCCGTTATCGAACAGATAGACCAGCCCCAGCCGTCCGGTAAAGGCTTCAGCCTCGGTCGCGCTTTTGGTTTTAACACCGGAGGCAATGGTCGTAGAGCTGTTAGTACTGTCTGCCCAGTCATAACGACCTCCGGCAAGAAACACCCATTTGTCCCATTTCATCTGTTCTTGCAGATACAGGCCTTTTTGTTGGCTGCGGCCTGTGGCGTCGGAGACATAAGGAGGCACTGTCACTGGGCTACCGTAGACCGGATTGAAGATATCCAGAGGAGCCCCGGAAGAGCCTAATCCGCCGGACGCTTTGGTGTGAGTGCTAGTGTTTTGATAATCGCCCCCAAACAGCACAGTGTGTTGCAAAGGCCCCGTGGCAAATTTAGCCTGGACCTGATTATCAATGGTGTATGAATCGATGTTGACATCAGTCGCTATGACGCTTCGGTTCAAGGTGCGGAAATCCGATTGGAGAGAGCTGTTGTAGATGCTGCGATAGAGCCCCTCACTGCGTATGTATCGAGTGTTCTGGCGTATCGTCCAGACATCATTCAGGTGATGTTCAAAGAGATAACCAAGCGCGTAATAATTACGGTCGCTTTTCTCGAAATCCTTCTCCCCGTCATAAAAATCGACGTCGATGTCACGACCGGTCGGGCTTCTCAATACCGAACCAAACGCAGGAACGGCACCATACGAAGCACCCTTCGGATCAGCCTGGTAATTAGCCAGCAGCGTCAGCGACGTATCCTCACTCGGGCGCCAGGTAAACGCCCCGGCGATGGACTGGCGGCGGGTTTCCGTGTGCTCGACCTGCCCGTCGGCATCGTCGTATAAACCGGAAAGCCGGTAGGAATACACACCTTGATCATCAATCGGGCCGCCGAAATCGAAGGTTGTACGCTTCTTGTTGAAAGTGCCGTACGTCAGGCCGATTTCGTGAAACGGGGTTTCGGTCGGCAGCTTGCTGACCATATTCACCACACCGCTGGGGCTGGCCTGTCCATACAACACGGACGACGGGCCACGCAGGATTTCGACGCGCTCCAGATCGAATGCATCCTTCTGCGGTGAAGCATCTCGGCTGCCCGGCATGCGCAGGCCGTCCAGGTATGTCGCAGGCGAAAACCCGCGAATGCTCAGTTGATCCAGACGCGAAGCGGTCGCACCGCGTGTCTCCGGTACAACGGCTGCGGTGTAGCGCAGGATCTGATTCAGGCTCTGCGCGCCCTGCGCAGTCATCTGGTCCTTGGTCACGACCGAAATCGACTGCGGTGTTTCAATCAGCGCGGTGTCGGTCTTGGTACCGGTGCGGCCGCGGGTTGCCACGTAACCGGAAACCGGCCCCGAAGCTGTTTCGCTGCGCCAGGCCCCCTGAATATCCGTCGCCCCCAACTCCATGGCCCCTGCGACTGCCTCGGGTGCTGCTTCAATGCGGTAGCGATTGGCCGACAATGCCGTAGCCCGTAAACCGCTGCCTGCCAACAAACGCGCCAGAGCGACATTAGTATCGAAATCGCCCTGCAAGCCAGGGCTGCGCTTACCACGAGTGAGAGCCGGATCGAAGGCCAGCGCCAGACTCGCCTGCTCGGCCAGGCTGTTCAGTGCCTGGCTCAGATCACCGGCCGGAATCGAAAAATTTCTTACCGATGCCTGCGCGTTCGGCACGGATTCAGCAGCGTTGAGCGGCGCAACGGCGAACGCCATGACGACGGCCAGAGCCAGTGGTTGCAGAGAATGGACAGCGCGTGACATGGACAATCCTTGGCTGGGAAATGAAGTACTCCTAGCCATGACGCACGCGCGAGGAAAACAGACAGTGAATGAGATGGATTAACATTCAAATACTGCACGCCTGATTTTTTGCCGCGAAATATTTCTTTCACGCCGGGGTTGAATTGTTCCTCCAGAAGCGCCAACACTGTGACTGAGGCGGACAAAAATGAACCTCCTGAACAGGAGCCCTGTCCGATCTCACAAGAGCAAGCCTTAGAAGGGAACAACTATGCAAATCCAGGTCAATTGCGATAACCACATCGAAAGCAGCATCCGACTGGAGGAGTGGGTACGTACCACTGTTGAAAGCACGCTCGAACGTTACGAAGAGGATCTGACTCGCATCGAAGTCCACATCCGCGATGAGAACGGTGACAAGCCCGGCCCGCATGACATGCGCTGCCAAATGGAAGCCCGACCAAAAGGTCACCAACCCATCTCCGTAACTCACAAGGCCGACACCCTGGATCAGGCCGTAGATGGTGCCGCAGTCAAACTTGACCATGCCCTTGAGCATCTATTTGGCAAATTGCGCAAAAAGCGCGCAGGAGCCCCGGTCGTTGACGACTCAGAGCTTGAATCGGAAAACCCCGACGCTCTGTTGCAAGAAGAATTTCTGGAGAAGGAGCAGGAAAAAAGCGTCGCCCAATTGGGTTGAGCCACGCATTAACCTGAATCACATTACGACCTCTTGAAAGAAGGGCGGACTTGCACAGCAGGTTCGCCCTTTTTCGTTTTCGGCTTTATCTGGCTGGAGTTACCCTGACGAACAGCGGCGTGAAGTGCTCGACCTTGATGGGCAGGTTATCGGCCAGCGTAGCCAGGGCAGCATCGGTGTCATCCAGACGGAACACGCCGGATACACGAATCCCGCGAAGCGCCTCTTTATCAAACTGCAGAACGCCATGTCGCCAGGACTCAAGGGCCTGCAACACCTCGACCAGTGGCCGGTCATCCGCTTTGAGCATCCCGCGCGTCCACGCAGCCGGATCATCATTGCCGATGGCTGTGGGTATCTGTACCACGCCATCCTTGAGCGTCGCCCGTTGACCGGTGTTGACCCGAACGTCGGTCGAGCGATCAGCCTTGGCGGCGATCGCCGACTCAAGCACGCTGACCTGAATTGAACCATCCTGCTCTTTACGCACCACAAAGCGCGTACCCAGCGCCGTTATGGTGCCTTCACGCGTCTTGACCACGAACGGTCGCTGCGGGTCTTTGGCGACCTGCACCCACATTTCCCCGCGGTACAACTCAATGACGCGCTGCCGTTCGTCGAATTCAACGTCCAGTGCCGAGCCGCTATTGAGCTGCAACTCACTACCGTCGGTCAGCAAAATCTCACGTTTTTCGCCGGTTTCAGTGCGTTCGTCAGCCAGCCAGGCCGGCCCCTGATCAACACTGAACCAGCCAAAAACCAGCACACCCAACAAGGCAATAGCCTGCACCGGGCGATGGGAAATTCTCCGTTTGGCCGGGGGGAAAATCTTGCCCAATGCCTTCCTGGCGTGCTCGACGGGCAACTGCTCGAAGCTGCCCATGACAGCTTGCATGCGGGTAACCGCCAATGCATGCCGAGGGTCTGCATGACGCCATGTGTTGAAGGCCAGCCGGTCAGCGCTGCTCACGGCATCGTCCTGCAGCAACGCCAGCCACTGCGCGGCCTGGCCGATCATCGACTCCGAGGGTTCGTGCTCTACATTCATGACAAGTGGCCCGAACCATGCACAGTCTTATAGCAATGCACCAATACGCTGGCCATGTACTGCTTGACCATGCTGGCGGACACACCCAAGACCTTGGCGATTTCGTTGTAGCTCAAACCGTCCAGACGGTTGAGTAAAAACGCTTCGCGGGGTTTGGGGGGCAAGCCCTCCAGCATTCGGGAGATTTTTTCCAGCATCTGCAGGGCGGCGTGAATCGCCTCAGGGCTAGGGATATTGGCATCGTCGGCGGTGAGAGCCAACGCCTCAAGGTAGGCATGCTCGATCTTGCGACGCCGGGCACCATCAATCAGCAGACGCGTGGCGGTGGTGGTCAGGAATGCACGAGGCTCTTTAAGGTTTTGCGGTTCAGCGAGCGTCAGGATTCGGATGAAGGCGTCATGAGCAAGGTCAGCCGCACGCTGCGAACAACCGAGCTTTTTACGCAGCCACCCATGCAACCAGGAGTGATGGTCACTGTAGAGGGCAGTAAATTGCCGGTGACGAAGGATCAGGTCGTCATCGGGTGCAGGAGTGTCGCGCATGTGGCAATGCTTCTTAAACACGAAAAATTATCATTAACGCGGAAGATGCCATTATTCAGTCACAACGGCAAGCGCAGGAATTTTCCGATTTTTCACTCAACCGTCGAGAACTAAAGGGTCAAACGCCCAGTCAATTTATGCAGTCCCTACTGGCAGGTACCGAAAATGGATAATCCTTTTCAGCAGATTACCGACGTATTTCATCCTGACTACCGGGTGAACCTGAGCATTCAAGGCCTCGACGGCAGCATTATGCTGACGCTGTCGAATGAAAAGGGTGTGGTCGCCAAACGCTTGATCAGCGCCGCACAGCGCAACGATCCCAAGCGTTTGAAGCGATTGATCGAAAGCGTGCAATTCGGTATCGCAATCGAGGAAGGTCATAGCGCGATCAAGATCCTGGCGGCCATGACCGACGGCGACGTGAAACGACTTGCGCCGCCACCCTCCAAGCTCGCTAATCTGCTGGCGACCCGCCCGCCAGTGTCGGTGGGGATTTGATGCCGGTTCAGTGCCTGTAAGCCTGTTTACGATAAATCATCACACCCCCATTCAGATCCTGCTGACGTCGACCGGCAGCAGGATCTGAATTTTGCGTGCGCATCGCCACACGCCTGAATAGCCCGCCCCCCACTACTCCCCCTCCCGTCGTTCTCAAGCTGATGGCTCGCTTGCCAGGCACCTGTTTGTCTTCGGTCACTGTTCAGGCGAGGTACAGACAAGGACTGTTACAACATTACTGAGACTAGGTTGTTGGGTGACAGGATCCTCCTGTCGCAGCGTCACTCCACCGACGGATAACTCCGAGGAGGCAACATGTTCTTGCGTTATGTGGCATTGATTGCACTGGTAACAGTGGCGTCCGGTTGCGTAGAAGAGCGAATCGTCCACCAACGAAGTCCGGTGCACCACGAGTACGTTGAGGTCGTGGCACCACAAGCCCCGCCTGAGCGCATTGTGGAAGTCGAACCCGCACCTCGACCAGGCTATGTCTGGGCGCGCGGTTACTGGCATTGGGATGGAGCCCGTTATGTACCTGTGCGAGGCCATTGGGAAGCAGAGCGCCCTGGCTATCGCTATGAGCATCCGCACTGGGAACGAGCAGGAGATGGCTGGCATTGGCATGCCGGAGTGTGGCTTAACTAGCTGTTGATAACGCCTGTCCTGCGCGGCCCATAGGCCAGGCAGGACACGCAATCCCATCCCCTCAGCTTTCCGACTTGTCCTTCACCGACGGAAAGCGCGACGAAGCAAATCGCACCACCAGAATCGCAAACGCCAGCAGCAGAATCCCGCCGCACAGGTAGATGATCCCCAGATCAGGCGGCGCATGATGAGACACGTCGCTGATCAGCAACCGCGTCAGAGCGGTGATTGCAACGTAGATCAAGAATCTGATTGGCATGTGGTTGGTCTTGAAATAAATACCCACCATCGCTCCAAGCTCCAGATAGATGAACAGCAGCAGAATGTCATCAACGCTGACGCTGCCTTTGCCGATCATCTCTATGAAAGCCAGGATTGCGCCGTATGCCGTGATCGCCCCAATCCCGAAAAGTGCCAGGTAATGGAAAGCCTCTACGCACAGATTGCCAAGCGAATCTGCTTGATCGTGCAGAGTCTTGCGTAGCTTTTCAGCCCATTTCAGTTCTGACATCTTCAACTCTTCCTGTACAAAAATTGAGCAACACTTACCGGTCAATATAATGCCGCTTTGTAGGTGAAGCCTCGTGGCGCGTGATTCTCAAGCAGGAACGAGGCCATTAGCCAGGGTTAAGAGCGCGGCGGGTTGTCGCAAGGCACACGAAGGGAGTAAAAAAGATGCGTGTTCGCCACTATTCAAGCCGCGACGATTGGCTTATGCTTAAAACTGTATAAACAACCAGTATTCGCAGAACCAGATCTTGCATCGTTGCAGGTCGGCATTTTGACCTGCAATACAAGCGTTGACCGTTTCACAAGCACAACCGGGGGCGTTCCCCTCCAATACTGCACCTGATTACGAGGCCTCACATGGCTGTTGAAACCCTATATCGCAGTACCCGCGACTTGGAGACTACATTCGTGGATCGTAAACTCGCCGATGCACACGACCAGATGCTCGAACTGGCAGAGTCGCTGACCGAGATTCTGATGAAGAACGTACCGGGCCTGACCGAGAAACAAGCTGAAGACACCAGTATCTTCATGGCTAAAAACCGCGTTGTATTCGCGGCTGCGTTCAAGAACAACGCAAGTGCGCTGGCCGAGTTGGGTCAGGAAGGCTGAATTCTCACAGGCCTTCAGGAGCTCATGAACAATGCGAGGCAGCGATAGCGTGTTGCCTGACACGCCGCCATCGCGGGCAAGCGCGCTCCTACAAGTCTCCGGTTGCTGCGCGACAGCGCGGCTGTCTGGACGACGGTGACGCTCTCATCAAACGAAATGCAAATTAATGGATTGAAATGCATTTTCTGTAGGAGCTGCCGAAGGCTGCGAAGCATTTCTCCTCATACACCGCGATCGCAGCCTTCGGCAGCTCCAGGTCCAATGTTTGCCACGAGACGCAAGGCAATCTCCTGCAAAAATAGTGGCATCCAGATTCACCAACATCAAAGCAATTGAGAAGCAGTCTCATCCATGATAGCCTCGCCGACACATTATCTGTGGCTGCCATGGGCGGCGAACTTTGCTTTTCAGAGCGTTTTGCCGTGCCCGATAAAGCCGCCAGGCTTAGCCTCTATCTCGCCCATCGTCCTGCGTTGATCAACTACGCCAAAGGGGTCTTGGGCGATCGAGCGAGCGCGGAAGATGTAGTGCAGGATGCCTTTCTGCGTTTCAGCGAGGCGACCAGCGCGGCACTGGAACAGCCCGCAGCTTATCTGTATCGAATCGTGCGCAATCTGGCGCTCGATACCATGCGCCGTCAGAACAGCGAAAACCGTCAACAGCAGAGTCCGCCGCAATGGATGCAGCCCGGTCAGTTGCACTCTCCCGAACAGCAGTTTCTGCAGCAAGCAGACGTCAGTCGCGTAGCCGCGACCTTTGCCGACCTGCCTGAACAAACGCGTATTGCCGTCGAGATGCACCGGTTGGGTGGCTATACTCTGCAGCAAATCGCCAGCCACCTGAACATTTCGCTGTCCATGACTCACCGTCTGGTACGCGACGCCGTGGTTCAGCTGGCCTCCAGTATCGAGGTTGAACAGCCTGTTCAGGCAGTTCAACGCAAGGAGCGCCCACGTGCATGAGTTGACGCCTTCCAGGGCCAGCCTGGAACAGGCCAGTGACTGGTTACTGGAACTTCAGGCTGAACCCGCGCGCTTCGAAGAATTCGATCACTGGTTACATGCCAGTCCGGAACACCTCAGCGCCTGGGCTCAGGTCAATCGCGCCTGGTCAGCCATCGAGCAGCCCTCGACCACAGCCCACTGGCCCGCAGCCACACAAGTCACACAGCTCAAACCTTCGCGCCGTAAATGGTCGATGCTTGCAGCGGCCTGCGTCTGCGTCATAGCCGTGGGCGTCGCGTGGCTGAACAACCCGGACTGGCAGGCTGACTACCACACGGGCACGGGGGAAACCCGTGTTGTGCAGTTGTCCGATGGCAGCCAACTGACCCTCGCCGCGCGCAGCGCCGTAGATGTGGATTACAGCGGCAACACCCGACGCATAACGTTGCTCAGCGGTGAAGCACTGTTCGACGTGGTGCATGATGCCCGCCGCCCTTTCCAGGTCGACGCCAGTAACATGGTTATCAGAGTCTTGGGGACATCGTTCGACATGGCGCGCAGTGAGACAGGTACCAAGGTCGAAGTCCGCGAAGGTACAGTCGGGGTCAGTGCAAACGGTTCGCCCTATCGCCTCGGCGCAGGCCAGCGCCTGTGGTTCGACGCCCTCCAGGGTAGCGTTCAGCAAACCGCAATTGCTCCCGACGAAGTCGCGACCTGGGTCAGCGGCCAGCAGTTTTTCGAAAACGCTACAGTGCAGGAAGTCGTCGAGCAATTACGCAAATATCAGCGTGGCTGGATTGTGATCGGTGACGATGCCTTGGGGCAGAAGCGAGTGACAGGGCTTTATGATCTGCGCGATACCCAACGGGCGTTGCAGGCTCTGGCCAAGCCGATTGGCGGCACGCTGGTGCGCTATTCGCCATTGTTGACGGTGTTGAAGTAAAGGCTGACAAACTCGGTGAGCTCCTACAGGGATTTCGTGTCCGGCTAAGCTGCCCGACAGACATCAAAGGCCACGCAAGCCTGCCCTACCCCTCTTTCAATAAATGCTCCGCCAACATGTCCGCTACCCGCGCCGGTGAGCGTTTTTCCGCCTGAGCATGCGCATATACCTCGGTCAATCGATGACCGATGCGAGAAAGATGAGCCGTGATGGTCCCCAGGTTTTCGCCTTGGTGCTGCAAAGCAACGTAAATAAGACCACCAGAATTGATCACATAATCCGGCGCATAAAGAATGCCGCGACTCTCAAGCTGATCGGCGACCTGCAGGCTACTAAGCTGATTACTGGCACCACCCGCCACCGCCGCGCAGCGTAATTGCGCGACCGTCTGGCTGTTGAGCACGCCGCCAAGGCCACAGGGCGCAAGAATATCGCAGGGCGTGCTGAGCAACGCTTCACAGGCAATGGGATGAGCACCGAACTGCTCCATGGCCAACTGAACACGGCCCTGATCCAGATCACTGACCAACAGATCTGCTCCCGCGGCATGCAACTGCTCGGCTAGCGCATAGCCCACATTCCCAAGGCCTTGTATGGCCACACGCAAGCCTTCCAGATTGTCGCTGCCCAAGCGGGCCATTGCCGTGGTTCGAATGCCGGTAAACACGCCCATGGCCGTGTGCGCAGACGGATCACCCGATTCGCTGGTGCTGGTCACGTGTCGGGTATGTTGCGCAATACAATCCATGTCGACGCTGGAGGTGCCGCTGTCCAGAGCAGTGATGTAACGCCCGTTCAGACTTTCAATAAAACGGCCGAACGACTCAAACAGCGCCGCACGATTGGAAAGATGTGCCGGACGCATTATCACGGCTTTTCCACCCCCCAACGGCAGCCCGGCGAGTACGGCCTTGTAGCTCATGCTTCGGGCGAGGCGGATGGCGTCTTCGATGGCGCTCTCTTCATCCGGGTAAGAAAGATAGCGACAGCCCCCCAGGGCCGGTCCTTTACGACAATTATCGATGGCGATCACTGCTTTCAGGCCGGTTTCCGGGTCGACGACCAGATGCAGCGACTCGACACGTGATGTATGCATGAGTGCGAACATCGACGGTGCTCCGGTATGTTTTTATGAACCGAGTATAGGCGTTTCGAAAAAAAATGACCGACCGCTCGATACATGGAATGAAACATATTCACAGGGCTATTTGGCGCTGGACGAAAAGCATCAGTGGGTCTAAAACAGGTCATGACTGCCAAGGTCTGCTCGGAGAGCGACATGACACCACGCCAACACTGCCTGGCTTGCCTGCAACGAACACCGTGCGATGTTTTCGAAGCGGCGCTGTGGATATCCGCCGAGCATGATCAGCAGTTCACGCCCGAACTGGCGCTCAACTGCATGGATGACCTGTTGCGACAGGTCAGAGCCGCCCTGCCGGATTTACCCGTCTCGGAGCTTGCTCAGCCCTTACTGCGACAGCTCAATACACTTGGCTTTGCTCAGGACGACTGGAATCCGCCAAAACCGCACTCGGCGTTGTTGCATAAAGTCCTGGAGCGCCGTCGAGGCCAGCCACTCGGCCTGGCGCTAGTGGCGATGGAGCTTGCCAGACGTCTGGATATCAAGCTCGAAGGTGTGAGCTTCCCGGGGCATTTTCTGCTGCGGGTTCCGGGTGCCGATCATCTGTTAGACCCCTGCGGCGGCCGCAGGCTTTATCCCAAAGACTGTCGTGAGTTGCTGGCGCGCCAGTTCGGGCCGGACATGTCGTTGCGCGCCGAACACATGGCGCGAGCTACCGACGTCAATATGCTGCAACGCCTGTCGCGTAACCTGCGACACCTGCATCAGATCAATGATGACTTTCTGGCTGCACTCAAGGACGCAAACCGGGTGATGGAACTGGGCTCGGCAACCACCGCCGACTATCTGGCCCGCGCCAGCTTGTATCGCACGCTGGAATGTCCCCAGGCCGAGCGTTACGACCTGGAGCATGCCTTGATGTTGAGTGACGACGCCGTTCAGCGCTTGAGACTCACCGAACGATTGGGCCAGTTACCTCATGGAAGGGCGATTCATTAAGCAAAACCGGGATGTGATTTGCGCAACGCCCATCCCAATGCTTTGTACCCCAGACCAGCGCTCGATTGTGCGAGGTCTTTTGCACCCGAAGCGCCAAGCACCAGGCCAAAGACGCCCCAGACATAATACGGAGTTGCTGCGGCCCGGTCCCCATCAAGATAAGCCAGGTATCCCCGGGCAAGGCCAATAGAGGTATTGAGCAAGCTCCACGCCAGCGCAGCAGGCGGGAATGGAAGCAGCAGAATCGTGCCAGTCCACTTAACCAGCGTGTAAAGGTTTTCAGCGAAGGTCTCTGCCTTGCTGAGCGATTGCTCATCCACGTCCTGGATCATGCGCTCGATCATGGCGTCATGCAGAGCCTGCAGGTCTTGAACCTGGTCATTGGTTCCAATGTTCAGCGACTTGAGTGCCTGCTGTGGATTTTTAACCAGTGTCGAGAAGAACGTGCCAATAGCCGGCTGATGTTTATAACTGACCCGATTGTAATAATAAGTATCCATCCCTGGAGAGTTCAGGGTGGAAATGAAAATACCGTAATTTCTGAAGCGAATGCCGTCGGGCGCGTCAGGCGTATAAATCAGATTGTAATCTGCGTCACCAGTGCCATTGGTTTTGAAAGCGAACACCCCCTCGATCAAGCATCCGTTCAGGTACAGTTGGTTGAGCGAACTGTTACCTGCACCTGACGTCCCATTCCGGCTAGAATGATCCGGATAGACCGTCGAGAGCAGCCTTATAGCCCATTGATACTGTGCCTCGGTGAACCCTTGCTCCAGATAGGTGATGACCACATCACGCCGCATCTGATAGAAACTTCTTTGAGCAAATAGCGCCCTCCTCTTCGCATGCTCGGGCTGCTGCCGGTCACTGTAGTCTTCCTTGAGTATTTCGATGTATCGCTCGCCAAGTGGCGCGGCCAGCACTTCTCTTATAACCGGCATGGACAACTCTGAAAGATCCTGCCCCGTGGAGGAATACATGGGCGCTCGCTCATCCAGAGTGTAGATAAAGTCATTCATAAGCAACTGCGTCAGGGAGACCAGATCAGTGTGAAGGCCAAAATCAGGTTGAAGCTTTCGAGTGCGGCTATTTAAATCGAAATAAACGGTATCCGTATTGACGATCAGCTCGACCCCCTTTCTTTTCAAGACATTCGAGATGTAGATCTCTCCCGAGAGACGGGCAAAATGACGATAGGAAATAAGCTGCATACTGTTTTTATAGCGTTTCTGCAGAAAATCGATTCGAGCTTCGCATAACGCCAACTGTCGGCGATATGTATAGGTTGAGGTATTCCGTTCGCCCCCGACGACCTTGGGCAGTTCGGCCAATTGATAATCGAGTTTCTTGCTTATCAACGCGGACATATTGCCCTGAAAGTCTGGCTCCGGCATGGCAACAGAACGCACATCCTCTTCATTCCACAAGGTCGGCTTCTGACTGACGGCTTGCATGAACGCGGCGGTGGCATCCTGAAAAACGGGCGCAGATTGAGCGATCAGGTATTCCCGGCCACTAGGCGTGGCTGACCATTTCGCAACTTCATGGTAGAGGTGACGCCAACTGCGAAACTCGAACATATCGCGCCCACCAGGCGCACCGGGTGCGTAAAGCACATAGTGTTGATCCGTGCTGGTTTCTTCGCTGAACACAATGACATCGCGTAACTGATTACCCATCTTCCCGACTTCCAGCGCTCCGGTTTTACGCGTAACTCCTTGCTCTTGAACATCACCCCGCAACGCCCAGACCAGTTCCACGCTCTTGTCCGAAATATGGTGCTGCAGTTTTGCTGCCCAGGTACTCAGCGCCAGTCCACTGTCACGTTGATGCAATAGTGCTCGCTGGGTATCAGGCTGACGGTAACAAGCCTCAAGCGCTTGCCGATAGCGGTGCCGCAAGTCCAGATCAGCAACCAGCGCTTTGACAAACTCAAAGGTAAACCCGGGGTGACTACTACCCCGAGGCAGCTCCACGCGGGCGTCAGATTCCGCAGTAATCAACGGCAGGCCATTCAACGCATATTCAAACAGCGACTTGCGATAAACGGGACTCAAATCGCCTATCGGGGAAGACCATCGATCTTTCAAGATAATGAATACTTTTCGAGTGTCCACCCGGTAACCAAGATGCTGCCGAACATAGTCATCGACTTTCAGTAACGCATAGTCCTCGAGCGATTCCAGCCCCGCAAACAGGTGGCTTGCCGCTTGGGCACGGCCACGGTATTCACTGTCGAATACGTCATAGTCAGCCTTTTCATTATTACTGGCGTGCTTCAACCAGCGTGGCGTGTTCAAGGCTTGCAGGCGTTGCATGTGCGAGTGAACGCTTTGCCGCCGCGACTCGTCGAGGGGGGCGAAAGTCTGAGACGTGTTCACAGCGTTCAGAAATCCCGAAACGCTTTCGCCACGGCTGCTCTCGATCAGGAAGTGAAGATCCTCCTGTTGCCTGACCCGCAATGCCTTGACCATATTGCTTACCAGATCAGAGGTCGGGCTGTACTGAATCCCAATGTCCGAGGCCTCCGAAAACAGGTCGGCTTGTGACAGTAAAAGGTCTTCGAGCAAGTCGCTGCGGGCTCCTGGATCGGAGAATCGTTCGAGGAGCTTTTCGCTGAGCAATGAAAGCGAGCTGAATTTTTCTACGCCGTGCCTGGCGGAGAGTAAAAACACCGACCCCAAACTGCTTGCCAGACTTGGCGTTTCGTCGGCCTGAGGCTTCAAGTTGATCACGAAAGTACTGTGCAACAAAGCAGGCGCATGACCCGGCATGACCAACGAAACACGGTGCAGGCCTTCAGCCAGTGGATCATCAATTATCCAGTCCAGCCGGCTTTTGTCCTGCTCGTCCAGATTGCCGCCAAGGTGGCTTATCTCCACCTCACTGAGACATGCAGTGCGCTGTAGAGAAGCCCAGAGCTTTTGACGCGTAATAAGCTGCCCCGCAGAATCCGGATCTTTTATACCCTGCGACCAGAACTCATCCAGCTCATTTAGATAGTGTTCAGACAGGCGCTCACGGGTGTAAGTGAATATTGCCTTGAGACCCTCATCGTCGATGTTCCTTGCCAGAAACGCTTCATCCACGGTGTCGTGGCGGGTAAACAGCGCAACGAGATCACTATGAGATACATCCATGCCGTCAATAAGCGTTTGAATCATCCCGTCCGTGAGAGAAATCGAACGCAACAACGAACCGTCCGTTGTTCGTTCATTGAGAAACAGGATGTCAGGGTTGTAATCGACCCCAGCCTTGAGCAGAGCTGTGCCTATGAGTGTCCGCGCCGCTTGACGCAAGCCTGGCAAAGAAGAAATTAATTCGGCTGCCTGGGCTGAGGCTTCACACAGTCGGCCCAGAGAAAAGGATATTTGTGAAGAGGACGAAACAGAACCCGAGGACGTGAAACGCGATGCGACAGAAAGATCATTCATGATAGAGCTCCAATAGAGCAGTCACGTCCAAGAGGCATCCAGCCAAATGAAAGAACACGTGAACCGCCGAAAACACGTTCATAAGACGCGTTCGATGGATCTATTTTGCGGTATCTATTGATGCCCCCGAGGACAGAAATTGACGGGAAACGCGAGTTAGCCTGACAGACGCTTTACCGGTGGCTGTAAGCAATCCCGTAGCGACCATTGCGTTTACTGCAACACTCCATATCTCGAACCCCTCTTTTTCAGGGTCCAGCGAGTCACTATCATCCGGCCCACGTTGATTTTGAAGCTCCTGGATCTGCGTAATATTTAGCCGCTGCCCGTGCAGCGGCTTTTTTTTTCGCCACTACCTGATCGGCTTCAAAGCTTGTTGCTTGGGAATTTCACCTGCATCCTCCCGACGTTTGCGTGTAACGCTGTCGTAGCTGTCGCCCGTGGCACCGAAGTGCTGCAGGCACTTCAATACGTGTACGGCTCGCACATAATCAGGCATCAACAGCTTTGCGTATTTATCGCCTTTAAGAGACTTCGCCTTTATCTCATCAATCTGCGTAACGAAAAACTCCAGCACATTTATTTCTTCATCAGGGTTGGAGGGATTACCGTCTTTATCAAACTCCAGCGCAGCGCGACCTAACAAATCGGCAGTCAGATTATCAATCAAGCCAAATGAATAGAGTTGCTTGCCAACTTTATCGAGACCAGAGGAGCTGATACTTTCCGGATTAAAGCCTTTGAACATCGGTTTTAGCTTGCCTAACTCCATCTTTGTCGTGTTAAGCGCCGTACGATTTTCGCCGATCTCGTCAAGCATTCGACTGACTTCAGCGGCACGATGCCTGACGGCAGGTTGAGTGGGTAATGGTTTAAAAGTTACGGGTGGAAGTTCTGGAATATACCATCGGCTCATGATCATGCTCCTGCAATGAAAGTTCCTGTATCGAGGAACATATCGGTGCCTGACAAGCAGACTTTATAGGGTATGGACTGCAGATTTAAAATCCAGAGAAGTACTACATTTGAAGTGGAAAATCCTTACACAGCATCAATATATTTCAGACAACTTATTAATAACATAGGAAATATCACCATTATAAGTTTTCATCCTGCTCCCCCATAACAGCGCCTGACGAACACATCCACCACTCTTGTCAAAAAGAATGCCCACTCGGAAATAGAAATACGTTTTCTGTAGGAGCTGCCGAAGGCTGCGAAGCATTCATCCTGACACACCGCGATCGCAGCCTTCGGCAGCTCCTACAGGCGAGACAGCGCGGTGCCATCGACACCGGGGCAGCTCTCATCAAGCAACATGCAAACGGCGGGTTGAAATATATTTTCTGTAGGAGCGCTTGCCCGCGATTGCATTGGGTCAGGCAACGCATTTTCAGCTGACGCACCGCATCGTCCGACTGCAGCCCGGACCAAGCGCGCTCCTACAGGGCCCCGTTTACTGGGCAACAGCGAGGTGTCAGGGATACCGGACGACCTCTACAGATCCATTGCTCCGCAAGAGCGCCTTTCGCCACTCAATTAGCACCACTCACACTGCATACTTTTGCAAATGAGCCATCATTTCTTTAAGCGCTTCGACGTTGTCCTGCGGATGGACCGCTTCATTGAAGTCACTGATAACTTGCCATTGAGCTGCGACGTCTTCCGGGCTGAAGCCGGCACGGGGATCGAAGCCCGCACCAAGACTGCGTTCCCAGCGAACCTTGCCGATCCAGCCGCCACCCACTTCGAATAAACCTGCGGTGTCCTGACACGCTTCGCTGCCCAGATACACCACCAACGGGCTAACCAGTTCCGGCTTGAGCAGTTCGAACACGTCAGGCGGGAGCAGCCCTTCGGTCATGCGGGTTCCGCCGGTGGGAGCGATAGCGTTGACCAATATATTGTTTTTACGTCCCTCCAGCGCCAGGGTACGAGTCAACCCATAAAGGCCCAACTTGGCCATCGCATAATTGGACTGGCCAAAGTTGCCGTAAATACCGGAAGTGGATGAGGTGAAAATCACCCTGCCGTAATTCTGCTCACGCAGGTGCGGCCAGGCGGCATGGGTCACTTTGTAAGCGCCTTCCACATGAACCCGGTAAACCAGATCCCAGTCGGCGTCATCCATCTTCGCAAAGGACTTGTCGCGCAAGATACCGGCGTTGTTCACCAGCACATCAACACGTCCAAAAGCGTCCAGAGCGTTCTGGACGATTTTGTCGCCGTCGGTCACCGAGTCATGATTGGCGACAGCGATACCGCCTGCCTCACGGATTTCGGCTACAACGCGGTCGGCTGCCGAAGCATTGGCACCCTCACCGTGCGCCGAACCGCCAAGGTCGTTGACCACCACCCGCGCACCGTGGCGGGCGAACAACAGAGCATGAGCACGGCCAAGGCCGCCGCCTGCCCCCGTGACAATAACGACCTTGTCTTCAAAATGAATGGCATGACTCATGATTGACTCCGGCAAAGGATTGCAAGAGAACAGTGTCATCTACCCATGCAGCAGTCACAATCAACACAATCGATGCTGAATAGTGCGCGATAACGGAGCGGGATAATTTAGAAGTCCCGCACGCAGTGTCAGGCGCGCAACCGCTCGATCAGCGTAGCCAGCCAAGGTTCGGCGTCGGTCTCCGGAGTGACGCTTTCACTGCCATCCAGACGCAGCATTTCCTGGACTTCATTCACACCCAGCTCGGCAAACAGCTCACGAATCAGCTCGCCCCCGCCACAGAAAGTGTCGCCATAGCTGGCGTCGCCCAACGCGATCACTGCGCCCGGCAGACCGCGCCAGGCAGCTGGCAATACGTCGCGAATCTGCGAATAAATAGCCTGAATATTATCGGGCAGCTCGCCCATACCGGTGGTCGATGTCACGCCCAGTAGCGCTTGCGGCTCAAAGGCCTGAAGCTCGGCCAGGGTCACGCGAGGGTTGTGCAAGACTTCAAAACCAGCGTCACGCAGGATCTTCCCGGCATGACGAGCGACTTCTTCAGCCGATCCGTAGACCGAACCGGAAATAATGGCGACTTTCATGAATCATCCTGTAGCAACGTAAAAAACGTTTGGCATTATGCCCCAAGTGGCCTCATGACCTAGAATGCGGACTTTGCTTCTTCGCTCCGGATACTTTCATGATCAACGCAAAACTGCTGCAGCTAGTAGTTGACGCCTCCAACGACGGTATCGTCGTCGCCGAGCAGGAAGGTGAGGACAATATCCTCATTTATGCCAACAAGGCATTCGAAACCCTGACGGGCTATGCCGTCGACGACATTCTGTATCAGGATTGCCGTTTCCTGCAGGGTGACGACCGCCATCAGGCGGCGCTGGACCATATTCGCGAAGCGTTGATCAACAAACAGCCGTGCCGCCAGATCGTGCGCAATTACCGCAAGGATGGCAGCCTGTTCTGGAATGAACTGTCGATCACGCCCGTGTTCAATGAGGCTGATCAGCTGACTTATTTCATCGGTATCCAGAAAAACGTCACGCAGCAGATCGAAGCCGAACAGCGAGTGCTGCAGCTGGAAGCGGAGCTGAAACTGGCACGCGAAGAAATAGATTCATTGAAAAGTTGACGAATGGATGTAACAAAACGTTGAATTAAAGGTCTGCTTCCTCAATAACGGGTTCCTTCGAGCTCCATCATGCCCCACGAAACGCTACTCACTCAGGCTGAGCTGGATTTCATCCAGAGCATGCAGCACAACCCCAAGCTGAACGTGCGCGATGCGACACGAAGCCTGACTGTGAACGGCGGAAGGCAAATTCAGGATTTGCTGACACGCTTGGCGGCTCATGAGCAAGTCACGATTCAGGCGCAGTTCGATAACCAGCAAATGACTTTCCCGCTGCACCTGGTGGAAGACGAATTTCACGCGCTGCATCTGGAACTGGGCGCACCGTCTATCTTCGAGGAAGGGCCACGCATCCGTCCATGGCGTCTGACGCTGCCGGAACCGGTAGCGCTGGAGACAGAGAAAGGCGCACAGACCGCGCTGTGGGTGCATGAGATTTCGTTCAAAGGCGTGCTACTGGAACACCGCAAGACCACGCGGCCTCCCAAGCTCTTCAACGCCTGGTTCGTTCCACCAGGGCACGCGCCGATTTCCATGCGAGGCGCTTTCGAGCGTCTTACCGAGTCAGGTCTGGCAGCTTACCGGTTGAGCGACCGGAACAAGGAAGACACTGAACGTCTGCGTCAGTACATCCTGCAACAGCATCGCAAGATGTACCCGACGATGCACCGCGGTTAAGCCTCACCCTCAGCTATCAAGACGCCCTTTCAGAAACAATTGCAGCCCACGCTGCATGGCAACCCCCTCGCTGCCGATGCAGGCAACCGGCGAGCCCTCCAGTTCTTCACGGGCAAGATCCGCTCCTTCGCCCGCCAACAGCAGCGGACAATCCAGTGCCAGCGAGAGACGCTTCAGACGACGAGAAAAGTCGGGGGCTGGCGGATGATTGCTGTAGAGCACCACGGCTACGGGCTCGACCTTGCCGCACACCAGCGTCAGTTCTTCCAGTGGCTGCCCCAGGGCCAGCACTTGAATGTCCAGATCCGGGCTGCCAATCAATAGCCCGGCAACCCACAGCTCCAGTTCCCGGCACTGCTCAGGCACGGCAGCGAGAATGACCTTGTGCGCAGCCGAGCCACGAGCGAACTGCAAGCGCTGCGATGTTCGTGCACGCAGGAAGTTGTCCAGAAACAGCCACTCACTGGCCTGACCGAACTGATCATGGTGCAGCAGCAACTCTCGCCAGACCGGCAGAAAAATGTCTTCGAACACCACCGTCAGCGGATAAGTCGAGAAGACCCGGCCGTAGAGTTGCTCAAGGCGCGCTTCATCAAACGTCCCTACTGCCTGTTTTATCTGCTGCTGCAATTGCGCCCAGTCACCGGGCAGAACATCGCTATCAAGTGCCGATGCCTGGAGCCGGACGTCATTGGTTTTCTCCAGAATCTTGCCGACTTTGCTCACCGCGACACCGCGCTCGATCCAGCCAAGAATGCTTCGCACTTCGTCGATATCGGCCTGTGAGTAAAGACGATGCCCGCTTTCTGTGCGAGTCGGCTGAATCAGACCATAGCGCCGCTCCCAGGCACGCAAGGTAACCGGGTTGATGCCCGTGATACGGGACACTTCGCGAATGGGGAAGAGTTCTTCTTGCTTTAGTCCGGAGCAAGGGTCCAGGCCAGTAGCGGATTCAGTCATGACGAGGATCGCTTGAAAACAATCGGCGCATTGTACGCCTGCACCGGGCTTATTTCGCAAAAACAGGGACTGAGACGGCTATTCGTCAGGGAATTACTGCCGCCCTATAGCTTATTCAAGGATTTCAGGAATAATCCTTGCTTGCTTGAACAACGAAGCTGACGCCGCCCACCACCCCGGAGCTGCGTCATGTGACTTCCTTACCCGGGAATCTCACTCGTTTATCGGAGATACATAATGTCTACCACTCCCGTCACCTTGCTGGTTGCACGCCGCGTTGCCCATGGCCGCTATCAGGAGCTGATCGCCTGGCTGCATGAAGGCGAAAGACTGGCCACCGACTTTCCCGGTTATCTGGGCTCAGGCGTGCTCGCGCCGCCACCCGGAGACGACGAATTCCAGATTATTTTCCGCTTTGCCGACGCTGAAACCATGCACGCCTGGGAGCATTCCGCCTCCCGAAGCTCCTGGTTGGTGCGTGGCAGCGGCCTGTTTGCACAACCTTCAGAGCATCGCGTCAGCGGGATCGACGGCTGGTTCGGCGCTGCTGGCCAACGCCCACCACGCTGGAAGCAGGCCGTAGCCATCTGGCTGGCATTCTTTCCGGTGTCGCTGCTGTTCAACTTCGTGCTCGGCCCGTTGCTCAATGACTGGCAATTAGTACCTCGCATCATGATCAGCACAATGATCCTCACGCCGCTGATGGTCTTCTGGTTCATCCCGCTGTCGACCCATCTGCTGGCCGGCTGGCTGAATCCAACCGGGCCGGAGCAGCCAGCGCGATCGGAATCAGCAGCCAGCCGGTAACGAAGCGTTCGGCCTTGCAGCCACATTTCAATAGCAGGTGCCGATAGAGGTTTTCAGGGGCGGATGGGCCTTCTGCTTGCTCTCGTCTCTGACCTGTCCGGAGTAGAGCAAGCACCTTTAAACTTTGTTACAGTTACATCTTGTTTCTCTCTCATACTATCCGCGAGCGCAAGATGGTTTTTCCTCAAGCTCCGATCCTGATTACTGGTGCTAGCCAGCGTGTGGGGCTCGAGTTAGCAATCGAACTGGCCAAAGCGGGCCACTTCGTAGTCAACGCCAGCCGCAGCATTGCGCACACCCCTGAACACCCGAACATAGTCTCGTTTCAGACGGACCTGCTACTTGCAGAAGACCGGATGGCACTTGTCGGCTATCTGAAAGCCAATTACACCGCTCTTCGAGCCGTGATTCATAACGCGTCACTTTGGCTCGATGACGGCGTCGACAATCTGAACACCATGTTCAAGCTGCACATGGAAGCGCCCTATCACTTGAATCATGAGTTGGCCCCCCTGCTGACCATGAGCGAGAAGTCGGACATCATCCATATCTGCGATGAAACCTCATCGCGAGGCAGTAAAAGCCATATCGCCTACGCAGCGACGAAAGCTGCACTGCAGAACATGGTTCTGTCGTTCGCCGAAAAGCTCGCGCCTGATATCCGGGTCAACGCCGTCTTGCCGGGCCTGCTGATCCTCAAGGAAAACAGCGATGAGGCCTATCGCAGCCAGACACTTAAAAAAGCCTTGCTCGAGTTCGAACCCGGCTCCAGACCTTTGATCGATGCGGTGTTCTATCTGCTCAATACGCAATACAGCACTGGAAGCAGCGTGGTCGTTAATGGCGGCCGGCATCTCAAGAAAGGGATTTGAAAACGCGCTTCAAATCCCTCATGTTGGCGGGGCTATCATGCTTCGCCTCCCCCCATTGAAAGTGGCAGGAATGATATGACTGACCAACAACGCCTTGAACTCGAAGCAGCGGCCTTTCGCAGGCTCGTTGCGCATCTGGACAGCCGCAAGGATGTGCAGAATATCGATTTGATGAACCTGTCCGGCTTCTGCCGTAATTGCCTGTCCAAGTGGTACAAGGCAGCCGCCGACGAGAAACACATTGAGGTCAGCCTCGATGAGGCTCGCGAAGTGGTTTACGGCATGCCGTACAGCGAGTGGAAAGCCCAATACCAGAAAGAAGCCAGCGTCGAGCAGCAAGCGACGTTTGCCAAGGAAACCAAGCATGACTGATCTGAACACCCTGCGCGCCAGCCTCGACAGCGGCGAACATCTCTTCGCTGACACCCTGGCATTCATCGCCGCTGGCTATGATTACCAGCCACAGGCGTTTACCAACGGCGGCGTGGAAAACGCTGCTGGCCAGAACGAAGGCTCATGCAAGACATTGGGCCTGGCGCTGCTGGAAGGCCTGAGCGACGAACAGGCGCTATTGGCTTTTGGCGAACATTACCGTTCGGTTGTCGCTACGCCAGACGGCAGCGATCACGGCAATATCCGTGCACTGATCGCCAATGGGTTGGCAGGCGTGAAGTTCGCGGGCGAGCCGCTCAAGCGCAAGTCCTGATCGACACAAATTTTGTAGGAGCTGCCGAAGGCTGCGATCACGGACCGACGGGGACACCGTCTCGCAGCCTTCGGCAGCTCCTACAGATACATACGCCACACCAATAAAAAAACCGGCCAAGGCCGGTTTTTTTTATTTCAAGGCAATCGCTATCAGAACGAAGCGTTCGCCAGGCCGTCCAGATACCGCTCGGTATCCAGTGCAGCCATGCAGCCTGCGCCAGCCGAAGTGATTGCTTGACGGTAAACGTGGTCAGCCACGTCGCCTGCCGCAAACACACCCTCAACGCTGGTGGCAGTGGCATTGCCTTCACGGCCGCCCTGCACAACCATGTAACCGTCTTTCAATGCCAGTTGGCCTTCAAACAGTGAAGTGTTTGGCGTGTGGCCAATGGCGATGAACACACCATCCACTTTCAGCTCGGAGGTGCTGCCGTCGTTGTTCTTCAGACGTGCGCCAGTCACACCCATGTTATCGCCCAGCACTTCATCCAGTGTGGCGTTCAGCTTGAGCTCGATCTTGCCTTCGGCAACCCGGGCGTGCAGCTTGTCGATCAGGATCTTCTCGGCACGGAAGGTCTCGCGACGGTGAACCAGAGTCACTTTGCTGGCGATGTTAGCCAGATACAGCGCTTCCTCAACAGCAGTGTTGCCACCGCCCACTACCGCCACTTCACGGTTACGGTAGAAGAAACCGTCGCAGGTTGCGCAGGCCGAAACACCTTTGCCCATGAAGGCTTCTTCAGAAGGCAGGCCCAGGTAGCGAGCGCTCGCACCGGTAGCGATGATCAACGCGTCGCAGGTGTAGGTGCCGCTGTCGCCTTTCAGGCTGAACGGCTTGCCAGCCAGGTCCACAGCATTGATGTGGTCGAAGACGATTTCAGTCTCGAAACGCTCAGCGTGTTCACGCATACGCTCCATCAACACCGGGCCGGTCAAACCATGCGGATCGCCAGGCCAGTTATCAACCTCGGTGGTGGTGGTCAACTGACCGCCAGCCTGCATGCCGGTGATCAGCAAAGGCTTGAGATTGGCACGCGCGGCATATACCGCAGCGCTGTAACCGGCAGGGCCAGAGCCGAGAATGATTACCCGGGAATGACGTACATCAGACATGACAGACTCCTATCGACCGACCATTGACGCCGTGGTCGTACCGGCTGGAATAAAAAGGATCGCCGATAAGCACTTGGGGAAGGCTCAGTAACACGGCAATCCTGAAAAATATTGAAGCTGCGACCGAAGCCGCAGCAACGTGTTACAGGCTAGTAGCGTTTTCGGCCAGGTAATCAGCAACGCCTTTTGCGTCAGCTTTCATGCCTTTTTGACCCGGACGCCAGCCCGCTGGGCAAACTTCGCCGTGTTCTTCGGTGAACTGCAGCGCTTCGACCAGACGGATCATGTCTTCAACGTCACGACCCAGTGGCAGGTTGTTCACCACCTGGTGTTGAACAACGCCTTCACGGTCGATCAGGAACGAAGCACGCAGTGCAACGCCAGCATCATGCTCGATGCCGTAAGCGCGGGTGATCTCGTGCTTGACGTCGGCAACCATGGTGAACTCGACTTCGCCGATGCCGCCCTTCTCTACCGGGGTGCTGCGCCATGCGTAGTGAGTGAACTGCGAGTCGATGGAAACACCTACCACTTCAACACCCAGCTCGCGGAACTTAGCGATGCGGTTGTTGTGGGCAATGATTTCCGAAGGGCAAACGAAGGTGAAATCCAGAGGCCAGAAAAACAGCACAACGTATTTGCCACGCAGCGAGGACAGTTTGAAGCTGTCAACGATGGAGCCGTCGCCCAGCACTGCTGCTGAATCGAAATCCGGTGCCTGTTTGTTTACCAGTACGCTCATGATGTCTCCTTGGAGGATCAAATTTGAAAGGGATAGGTTGAGAAATTGGTGGCCAGCCTATCGGGGCTGCAAAGATTAAGGAAATATCGTTTCACAATCCACCTCATAGGCAATCCCTATTCCGATAAGCCCTTGATTCAAGCCGGCAGGAAAATTTTACGCTCATGGGAATGTTACTGCGATGTCAGCTGTCACCCAGATGCTTCGTTTCAGCAGGATCACCCCAGTCTCCATGGCTCCCGCTAAACATAGAACAGGTTCTATGTTTGCTGCGCGACAGCGTGGTGTCAGGGGCACCTGGGCGACTCCTACAAATCACTCATCTACTGCGCAGTGTCAGAGGCACGAGATGAACCCAGGTCGCTTTCACCCGCCACGTAAAGCCGGTAATGTCGGCGGGTTTTCCACCATTCGGAGGCTGCCATGCCTGCTCCCGCTCTCTCGGGCCCGCAATATCTGCGTGAAGGCCTGAAACTGGTGCTCAGCCCAGGCTTGCGTCTTTTTGTGCTGCTGCCGCTGACCATCAACTTGTTGCTGTTCGGTGGCCTTATCTATCTGGCCATGCATCAGTTCAGCATGTGGGTCGATACGCTCATGCCCGAACTGCCAGGCTGGCTGAGCTTCCTCAGCTATATTCTCTGGCCACTGTTCGTCGCCCTGGTGATATTCATGGTGTTCTTCACCTTCACTATGCTCGCCAACATCATCGCCGCGCCATTCAACGGCTTCCTCTCGGAAAAGGTGGAAGTGGTCGTCCGCGGCACTGATGACTTTCCACCCTTCAGTTGGGGTGAACTGATTGCCATGGTGCCACGCACCTTTGGCCGGGAAATGCGCAAACTGGGCTACTTCCTGCCTCGCGCCATCGCCCTTTTCATTCTGTCGTTCATCCCCGTGGTCAACCTGATTGCCGCGCCGTTGTGGCTGCTGTTCGGGGTCTGGATGATGGCGATCCAGTACATCGACTATCCGGCAGACAACCATAAGCTGGGCTGGAATGAAATGCTCGCCTGGCTACGCGCCAAACGCTGGCAGAGCCTGAGCTTCGGCGGCATCGTTTATGTCGCGCTGCTGATCCCGGTGGTCAACATCCTGATGATGCCGGCGGCTGTCGCTGGCGCGACTTTATTCTGGGTCAGGGAACGCGGTGAAGAAGCGTTACTGACGCATAAATCCTGAAACTAATAAAAAGGCCCTTGATTGGGCCTTTTTTATTATCGCCACAAGAAGTCAAGCTCAACCAAACTTATCGGAAATTAATATAAAAAAGAAATATCCCACACATCTATCCAACACTTCCTACAAACAACAAAAACGCCGCTAAAACTTGCCCGGCAAACCATTGCCTGTTAATGGCAAACACCTGCCGTTTTCCTACAAAACTCTTTCTGTAGGAAGTTTACGTAGGAGCATAATTCCGTTTTCCATCTCGCCTTATTTCATTAACAGTTGCAACCACTCTATTTCCTACACGAAAGAATCTGGCACTGCTGTTGCTATGAGAGTTATAAAACAAGGAGTGAGCAAAACATGGAAATCAAGGCAAATCCCGTCCACCCCAATGCTGCAACCGCGCCGAAGAAAAACACACAGGCAGACTCCTCAGGGTTCGCGAAAATCCTGAATAACGTGACCCAATCAAAACCCGCTCAAAAAATCGAAGCACAGCCCGCCGCATTGTGCCGCCAGATCAAACCGCGTTCACACCTGCAACTGACCAGTCTCAACCCAGTAGGCACCCTGCACAAACCAAAGCCTGCGGCGCTGGAAACAATCGGCGAGTCGCGGATTTTACCGTTTGTTTTATCGACTACACGCTAGACATGCGGATCAGGAGCAGCAATGAACATCAACAATCCAGGATATATCGAACGGCGGCCTGTCTCTGACAGACCTAATGAAAGTATCAAACCAACTAACAGGTTTTCACAACAAAACAAAAACAGTCTTGAAGAACCTCCATTCGCAATAACACTGAAGGAAAAAACACGCTCAGTGGAAACCCCGGTCTACGCCCGGAGCGTCTCAACAAAAACGGAATGCAATCGCTTAATGAATGAAATTTTGTCAAATCCTGAAGTCGCCGACATGCGGGTAAGGGATTACGCCCATGAATCACTCGGCGTAGTGGCCTACAGCATCGCGGAATACCCCATTCTCAGGCTTGTAACTACAGGAGAAATTTATACGCCAGAAGTACAAGCAGAATACGATAGCACCTGGAAAGAATGGCAATACGGCCGACTATCACTTTATGAAACTGAGCTTTCCAAAGGTACTCCAGCGGCGGAAATACTCAAAAAACTATGGCAGTACAATGACACGATGCCTGCTGATTTTCTAAAGCGTGCGGGCTGGTGACAGGACCATAAGAGACAGGGCTGAGATAATCATCAGCTAACGGTGGTGACATTTTTGAGCGGCTGCACCTCCCGGTCACAAATCCATCACCCTCCCGCCACATAACCGAAATCATTGCAGCCGACACTGGCTGTCATGAGCCAAATTCTTCACATCACGTTAATTACTGAAACCTTCGCCCCCGAGATCAATGGCGTTGCCAATACCCTGGGCCGTTTGTGCGATGGGCTGCGGCTGCGTGGGCACCGGGTCGAGCTGGTGCGGCCTCGTCAGTCTGGCGATGTCGGGCTGGCTGCAGATGATTTGATGCTGTGCCGCGGCTGGCCGATTCCGGGTTATCCGGGGCTGCAATGGGGGCAGTCGTCAATGCACAAGCTGCTGCGACGTTGGCAGCGGCAGCGTCCGGACGTGCTGTATATCGCCACAGAGGGACCGTTAGGGCTGTCTGCCTTGAGGGCGGCGAGACGTCTGGGGATTACCGTGATCAGCGGTTTCCACACCAACTTTGCGCAGTACACCCAGCAATACGGTATGGGCTTCATGAACCGCCTGCTGACTCATTACCTGCGCTGGTTTCACAACCGCTCCAAGATGACCCTCGTACCCAGTGTCAGTCAGAAAATAGCGCTTGAAAGACGGGGCTTCGAACGTATCGAGCTCTTGTCACGCGGGGTGGACAGCGCGCTGTTCCATCCTTCGAAACGCTCGCAGCCACTGCGCGAAAGCTGGGGGCTGAACACCGGTGATATCGCCGTATTGCATGTCGGAAGACTCGCGACCGAAAAAAACCTCTGCCTGCTCAAGTCCACCTTTGAAGCGCTGCGCAACAAATACCCGCAACGCCAGTTGAAGATGGTGATTGTCGGTGACGGCCCGCAACGCGCAGCGCTGCAACAGCAACTTCCGGAGGCTATTTTCTGCGGCACCCAGCGCGGTGAAACTCTGGCTGAACACTACGCCTCCGGGGATGTGTTTTTGTTCCCGAGCCTGACCGAGACCTTCGGTAACGTTGTGCTGGAGGCGCTGGCGTCGGGGCTGGGTGTCGTGGCTTATGACGAAGCCGCGGCAGGGCAGCATATTCGCCACGGCCATAATGGCGCGCTGGCCATGCCGGGCGACGAGGCCGCTTTCATTGATGCAGCCTGCTGGTTGCTGGAGGACAGCGAAACCTTGCGTCGCGTGCGCCTTAATGCGCGGCAACACGCCAGTCGCCAGGGCTGGGGAGCAATCATTGATCTGTTCGAGCGCAAAATGCTCAGTGCCTGCCCGACACCAGAACCGGCGAAGCCTGAACCGGTCCATGGTGCCGAGCTGAAGCTCAAACGCTAGACCAGCGTGGTCAGCGCATCGCGACTGAAGGGCAGAATGTCTTGCTCGCGGCCTTCGCTGACTTTCACCGCCCAATCTGGATCGACCAGTAATGCGCGCCCGACGGCGACCAGATCAAACTCTTCATCGCCAAGACGCTTGAGCAGGTTCTCCAGGCTGGCGGGCTGAGCGATCTTGTCGGTGTTGACCATGAACTGCAAGAACTCGCCATCCAGCCCGACGCTGCCCACGGTAATGGTCGGTTTGCCGGTCAGTTTCCTCGTCCAGCCGGCCAGATTAAGGTCCGAGCCTTCGAACTCCGGCTCCCAGAAACGCCGCGTTGAGCAGTGGAAAATATCCACGCCAGCGTCAGACAATGGCTTTAAAAACTCACCAAGCGCCTCAGGCGTTTGCACCAGACGCGCGCTGTAATCCTGCTGCTTCCACTGTGAAAAACGAAAGATGATCGGGTAATCAGGGCCGACCGCTGCGCGTACGGCCTTAATCAATTCGATAGCGAAGCGCGATCTGTTGGCCAGGCTGCCGCCGTACTCGTCGTCACGTTGATTACTGCCCTCCCAAAAGAACTGATCGACCAGGTAGCCATGGGCGCCATGGATTTCTACACCGTCCATGCCGATGGTTTGAGCGTCCTTGGCGGCCTGAGCAAACGCGGCAATGACTTCATCAATGTCCTGCTGGCTCATGCCATGCACCACGACCTGCCCGTCCTTGAGCTTTTCCATCGGACCGTAGGCCGGAACGCTGGCATCCGGCTCCGTTCCCAGACGGCGCACGGCACCCACATGCCACAGCTGCGGGACGATCTTGCCGCCTTCGGCATGCACCGCCTCGACCACTTTCCTCCAGCCAGCCAATGGCGCATCACCGAAGAACTGGGGCACGTTCGGGTAACCGTTGGAGGCTTTGTGATTGACGGTGGTGCCTTCAGTGATGATCAGGCCGACACCTGCTGCAGCGCGGCGTCGGTAGTACTCGATCACTTTCGAATTGGGGACATGGCCGGGCGAGAAGGAACGGGTCATTGGCGCCATGACCACACGTGACGACAGCTCAAGGCTGCCCAGGTGGAAAGGTTTGAACAGGGCTTTGACCGGCATGCGAGGCTCCTTGGTGATCATTTCGAATCATCAAGGATAGGGCGGGGTTTCAGGCGGGTGACAGCACTATTGATCTGGGTGATCTGGATTGAGAAGCAACACGGAGGATGTAGGCAATTCAACTGTGCTGTAGGAGCGCACGGAGGTTAAGACGGCCGCGAAGCGGTGTATCAGGCAACCCCGCTATCGCAGCCTTCGGCAGCGCTCATCAAACATGAAATAACTATCCGGACTGGACTGGAATGCTTTTCAACTGTAGGAGCGCGCTTGCCCGCGATTGCATCGGGTCAGGCAACACATTTTTCGCTGAAGCACCGCATCGTCCGGATGCGGCCCAGACCAAGCGCGCTTCTACTGGGCCCCGTTTGCTGCGCGACAGCGCTCTGTCAGGAATACCGGGCGATCTCCCACAAGGATTAAATCAACTCAACGCTTTATCAATCGCCAGAATCACAGCCGGATCATCCGGTGCTGTACGAGGGGAGAAACGCGCGAGCACTGCGCCATTCTTGCCCACCAGAAACTTTTCGAAATTCCAGGTGATGTCGCCTGGAAACTCTGCGCCTTCACCGGCCAGCAAGCGGTAAAGCTGGTGACGATGAGGATCATTCACCTCAAGCTTCTCGCCCAAAGGGAACGTCACGCCATAGTTGAGACTGCAGAACTCCTGGATTTCCTGCGCAGAACCTGGCTCCTGCCCGGCAAACTGGTTGCACGGCAGGCCCAGCACGCTGAAGCCCTGGTCCTTGTATTTCTGATAGAGATTCTCGAGCGCCGCGTACTGAGGCGTCAGCCCGCACTTTGAAGCGACATTGACGACCAGAACCACTCGCCCCTTGAAGGTCGCCAGCGACAACTCCTGACCATCCAGATCCTTCAATTTAATGTCGTGAAACGCACTCATGACCCACTCTCCCCTCAAATCCCGCGGACAAAAAAGGCGCCTGCCAGACTGCTTGAACCAAGTTGTTCGCGCAGAACCTGCCTGGGCGCCTTTTCAGCTACCTGAGCTTAGCAGCTCAAATCAATGGTGGTGACCACCTTCGCCATGCACGTGACCGTGGGCGATTTCTTCCTGGCTGGCATCACGAATATCAACGATCTTCACTTCGAAGTTCAAGCGCTGACCGGCCAACGGGTGGTTGCCGTCAACGGTAACGTCGTCGCCGTCCAGGTCGCGGATAGTCACGATCTGCATGCTGCCGTCCGGGCCGGAAGCGTGGAACTGCATGCCCACTTCCAGTTCGTCGACACCTTCGAACATGCTGCGGCTCAGGGTGCTGACCAGTTCGGCGGAGTATTCGCCGTAGGCGTCTTCCGGCTCGATAGCGACTTTCAGTTCGTCACCAACATTCTTGCCGTCCAGAGCCTTTTCCAGGCCAGGGATGATGTTACCTGCGCCTTGCAGGTAAACCAGCGGCGCGCCGCCAGCGGAACTGTCGATGACCTCACCAGCGTCATTGGTCAGGGTATAGTCAATGGAGACAGCCTTATTGGCGGCGATCGGCATGGGTCAAGACCTTTTGCTTAAGATTGAAGAACGAGCAAGTTTAACCAAGCCATCGCTCGAAAGCGAACGCAACACGGACAGACGCAGACAGACGGGCCCTATTGGATAACGCGACGGTTACAGATTTTCGGCAGGACGAAGAGGGCCATTGGGTGGTCATACTCTCGTGCGGACACACTCAGCACCTGCGTCATCAACCACCCTGGCAATCACGTGCCTGGGTACTTGATCCAAAACAACGGCTGCAAAAAATAGGTAAAGGCTTTCGCTGTGGCTGGTGTGCGCAGCCTACGGATAACGATAACCTTAGCCACCTCTGAGACGCTGCAATTCGACAGCGCCCTGTTTCCGGTCAGTTGGCTGTCCATCGCCGCCATGGCCCTTGTACTGCTCAAGCGAGAACCCTGAATGCAGACTTTCTTTATTGCCCCCACAGACTTTGGTGTGGGTCTGACATCCATCAGCCTTGGTCTGGTGCGCACCCTGGAGCGTGCCGGGCTGAAAGTCGGCTTCTTCAAACCCATCGCCCAGCCGCACCCCGGCGATCTGGGCCCGGAGCGCTCTACCGAGCTGGTCGCTCGCACTCATGGCCTCAATCCGCCACGACCACTGGCCTTGTCCCACGTAGAGCGGATGCTCGGCGATGGTCAGCTGGATGAGTTGCTGGAAGAAATCATCAGCCTCTATCAACAAGCCGCAGTCGGCAAAGACGTGTTGATCGTTGAAGGCATGGTACCGACCCGACACGCCAGTTATGCGGCCCGGGTAAACCTGCACCTGGCCAAGAGTCTGGATGCCGATGTGATTCTGGTGTCCGCGCCGGAGAACGAAGTGCTGGCCGAACTCTCGGGCCGGGTCGAATTGCAGGCTCAACTGTTCGGCGGCCCCAAAGACCCGAAAGTCCTGGGGGTGATTCTCAATAAAGTCCGCACCGATGAAAGCATGGAAGCCTTCGCCGCACGGCTCAAAGACCATTCGCCTTTGTTGCGCAGCGGTGACTTCCGGTTGCTGGGCTGCATTCCCTATCAGGCCGAACTGAACGCGCCGCGTACTCGTGATGTGGCCGAACTGCTCGGCGCGCAGGTTATCAATGCCGGCGATTACGATCAGCGGCGCATGTCGAAAATCATTATCTGCGCCCGCACCGTGCTCAATACCGTGCAGTTGCTCAAACCGGGCGTGCTGGTGGTAACGCCCGGTGATCGTGACGACATCATTCTTGCCGTCAGCCTTGCGGCCATGAACGGCGTGCCACTCGCAGGCTTGCTGCTGACCAGCGACACCGTGCCGGACCCACGCATCATGGAGCTGTGTCGCGGTGCCTTGCAGGCGGGTCTGCCGGTTCTGTCGGTCAGCACCGGCTCTTACGACACCGCCACCCAGCTCAATCAATTGAACAAGGAAATTCCTATTGATGACCGCGAGCGTGCCGAGATCATCACTGATTTCGTCGCCAGTCATCTGGACGCCAACTGGCTGCACCAACGCTGTGGGACCCCGCGAGAACTGCGTCTGTCCCCGGCGGTGTTCCGTTATCAATTGATCCAGCGCGCCCAGGCCGCGAACAAACGCATCGTGTTGCCGGAAGGCAGCGAGCCGCTGACCATTCAGGCCGCCGCGATCTGCCACGCACGCGGCATCGCCCGATGTGTGCTGCTCGCCAAGCCCGAAGAAGTCCATTCGGTAGCCAAGGCGCAGGGCATCGAACTGCCGCCGGGCCTTGAGATTCTCGATCCGGATCTGATTCGCGAGCGTTACATCGCGCCCATGGTCGAGTTGCGTAAAAGCAAAAGCCTCAATGCGCCGATGGCTGAACAGCAGCTGGAAGACACGGTGGTGATCGGCACCATGATGCTGGCGCTGGACGAGGTCGACGGGCTGGTTTCCGGGGTCATCCACTCCACCGCCAATACCATTCGCCCAGCCTTGCAACTGATCAAGACCGCACCGGGCTGCACGCTGGTGTCATCGGTCTTTTTCATGCTGTTTCCGGATCAGGTACTGGTCTATGGCGACTGCATCATGAACCCGCATCCAAGCGCCAGCGAGCTGGCGGAAATTGCCCTGCAAAGTGCCGACTCCGCAGTGGCCTTCGGCATTACGCCCCGGGTCGCGATGATCAGTTACTCCAGCGGCAATTCGGCCAGTGGCGAAGAAGTGGAAAAGGTTCGTGAAGCGACCCAACTCGCCCAGGAAACGCAACGCGACCTGCTGATCGACGGGCCGCTGCAATACGATGCTGCCGCCAACGAGAACGTCGCCCGGCAACTGGCACCTGACAGCGCCGTAGCCGGTCGCGCCAATGTGTTCGTATTCCCCGATCTGAACACCGGCAATACCACCTACAAGGCGGTACAACGCAGCGCTGATTGCGTGAGTATCGGCCCTATGCTGCAAGGCCTGCGCAAGCCGGTAAACGATTTGCCACGTGGAGCACAGGTGGATGACATCGTCTATACCATCGCGTTGACCGCGATTCAGGCAGCCACTCTTTCCTGACACACTGCTGCGTCATACTTACACGATGCTGTCGCCTGCCAGGCGACAGCATCCGAACTCTCTTCTGGAGCCCTTCCGGTATGGATTTTCTGCCTGCCCCATTGCGCGGTTTCATCGCCTCGCTGCTGTTGGCGCTGAACACCATTGTTTGTTGTACGCCGCTGTTCGTCGTCGCCATCTTCAAGCTGTGCCTGCCCTTCCCTGCCGCTCAACGCGTGACGGACTGGCTGATGAGCCACATTCACGAAGCGTGGATCGCCAACAACAATCGCTGGATTAACCTGCTTGGGCACACCCGCTGGCATTTGAGCGGTCTGGAAGGCCTGGATTACGAACACTCGTATCTGGTCACCAGCAACCACCAGAGCTGGGTCGACATCATGGTGTTGCAGTACGTCTTGAACCGCCGGATTCGCCCGTTGAAGTTTTTCCTCAAACAAGAGTTGATCTGGGTGCCGGTCATAGGTCTGGCATGGTGGGCACTGGGTTTCCCGTTCATGAAGCGCTACTCCAAAGCGTATCTTGCGAAACACCCGGAAAAGCAAGGCAAGGACCTGGCGACCACACGCCGTACTTGTGCCAAATTCCGCAACAACCCGGTGGGTATTTTCAACTTCGCTGAAGGCACCCGGTTCACCAGCGGCAAACATGCCGCGCAGTCATCACCGTTCCGCTATCTGCTCAAGCCCAAGGCAGGCGGAATCGCGTTTGTACTGGATGCGATGGGTGAACAGCTGGAGTCAATCATCAACGTCACGATTCATTACCCGCAGGGTCGGCCAGGTTACTGGGACCTGCTATGCGGCAATGTTCGGGAAGTGGTCGCGCATTTCGAAGAGATCAAGATTCCGCAGCACTTCATTGGCAAGAACTACGATCAGGACGGCGAGTACCGTCTGGAATTCCAGCAGTGGATCAATAAGCTGTGGGAAGAGAAGGATCAATTGTTGGCGCGGTTGCATGCCGAATATCCCGTAAAGGTGTGAAGCCCCTACCAAAAAAACTGCAATATTCCAGAGTTAAACCTGTCCTGTAGGAGCTCACCGAGGTTACGAGGCCAGCGATCGCGGAGTGTCAGACAAACCGCCATCACTGGCCTCGTAATCTCGGTGAACTCCTACAGGGCCAATGTTTGCTGCACGACAGCGCGGTGCAGCGGATTAAACATGGCTTGTTACCAGAACGTGCCACGCAGCGTCAGCATGTGGTTGCGCGGTTCGCCGTACCAGTTGGTGGCGGACGTCGATCCAACGGTCGCGTAGTAGTTTTTGTCGAAGATGTTGTTGGCGTTGTAGGTCACCGTCCAGTGCTCGTCGACACGGTACTCGGCCAACGCATTCCAGACGGCATAGCCCGACTGACTAAAGTCATAAGCATTGCTCGCTCCGTTCGACGTCACGGTGCCACTGAAGTAATTGGAGCTTTGCAGGTTTACGCCACCACCCACCTTGAAATCAGAGAAGACGCCGGGCAAGCGATAGGTCGAGAACATTTTGAACAGGTGCTTGGGCGTCATGGTGCTGAGTGGGGCATCTGCATCTTTATTGCGGTTCATGTTGAAGGTGTAGCCAGCCATCAACATCCAGTCCGGCATGACTTCACCCGATACCTCCATATCGATGCCCTTGCTCACCACCTCGCCGTTGCTGACGTAGCAGCAACTGCCTGCAAAATCGAAATCATTTTGTGGATAGCCTGGGTCACGGACGCCCTGATTTTCTCGAGTGGTGTAATACAACGCGACGTTGGTATTGACGCTTCCTCCAAACAATTCGCCTTTCAGGCCTGTCTCGTACGTCTTGCCCTGCATGGCTTCCAGCGCGTTGCCCTGGCCGTCTCGCAAACTGGCCTGTGGCTTGTAGATTTCAGAATAACTGCCGTACACCGACCACTCGTCATTGAGGTCATACACCAGACCGCCATACGGCGTGACCTTGGTGGGTTCGCGCATGGAAATATCCGACTGGGTTGTCCAGGTGTTTCCTGATCGGGTCTGGTAAAGCTGATCGAATTTAAAGCGCTGAACCCGGGCGCCGAGAATCAAATGCAGCGGCTCGGCCAGCTGCAAGCGCAGGCTGCCATACAAACCATACTGCGTCTGATCGTTCGGGCTGTAGTCACGGCTGTAATTGGTATTGTCAGCTGGCTCAGGGAACGGGGTGCTATCGGGATCGAAGGGATTCAGAGCACCGCCTGGAACGCGAGTAGCGCCGAGCCAGCGGCTGTTGATTTCCTGATAGTCGCCGCCCACTACTATGTCGTGTTCAAGGCCGAACAGCTCGAATTTGCCCGCCAGGTTGGCATCCCACATCCGCTGCTGGTTTTCTTGTTTGGAAGTGCTGCTGTTCCAGCTCAAACCTGCGCCTGTCGCAGGATTGACACCTACCCCAAGCACTGTCGAGGTTTTGAAATAACCGACATCCCAAAGGTCGGTATAGGAGACGTTGACCTTCCAGTCGTCCGATAACTTGTGGTCGATCTTGGCAAAAACCTCACGCCCGGTGACATCGGTATAACCCCATTTTGTGCCGAGGCTGGCGCTGCGAGACAAGCCGATATCGGAGCCGTCCAGATATCGCGGCACCGATGTTTGCGTGCCATTTTCGTGAGACTTGTTGTAGCGGAATCCGGCAGTGAGCATCGTGTCGTCGGTGACATCAGCTTCCATCACCCCGTAAACAAGAGGTTTTTCCGTGCTGCGGTTATCGATGAAGTACTGTCGATCCGTATTGGCGACCACCATACGGCCGCGCAACTTGCCGTCGAAGGCTATGGGGCCGGTGACATCCAGTTCTTGACGGTAGTTGTCCCAACTGCCTGCGGATGCGGTCAGTTTCAGCTGGAATGTATCCAGCGGGCGCTTGCGCACCATGTTGACGATGCCGCCCGGATCGCCGGTTCCTCCGAACAGGGCAGCCGAGCCACGTAGAACTTCAATGTGATCGAATTCAGCCAGGTCTAAAATGTTGGAAGAGTAAAAACTTCCAACCGCACTGCCCTGTGCCATGGGGGCAGCGCCATCAAGCTGGAAGTTTTCCAGCTTGAAACCGCGGGACAGGATGTACGAGGTCCGGTAGGTGTCGTTCTGCACACTAAGGCCAGGTGTCGCCCGCATCGCGTCGTTTATATCCGCCATCTGCTGATCGGCCATCAACTGCTGGCTGACAATCGAAATCGACTGCGGTGTCTGCCGCAAACTGGTCGGGGTTTTCGAGCCAACGCTGGTCAGGCCGGTGGTATAGGAGCCCGAGTTTTCCGTTGCCTCCCCCATGCCCTGCCCCTGAATACTCGTCGCGCCCAGCTCGATGGCTGAATCGTTGCGCGGTGAAACAATCAGCGTCGAACCCTGCTTTTGATAGGTCAGGCCACTCCCGTCGAGCAAACGCCGGAGCGCATCCAGAGGCTCAAGATTACCCTTGATAGCAGGCGCGTTGCGCTGGGCAACAATGCCGTCATCGACCGCAATGGTCAGGCCTGCGGTTTCTCCCAGTTGCCTGAGCGATGTCGCCAAAGGCTGCGAGGGTAGATCAAGGGAAACAGGTGCAGCCATTGCGTGGGCCGCCAGGGCCAGAGACATGGCAACCGCAAGATTCTTCAGGGGATGACTAAACATGAGGTTTCTCGTTATAGGCAGCAGATACCTAATGACGCGGTAACGGATAAAAATCCTGATGTGCAAACGAGAATTATTTTCGGCCGTCCCTTATCGTGCACGTAGCTGGGTAACGCCGTTACTCTGCTCGACCTCGACGGCCGCGATTTTCGGCAACGCCGACAGGAAGCTGTCGATGTCGGACAGCTGCACCACGGCCGTGATCAACGGCGATTTCTTTCCCGTGATACTACGTACCGGCTGTTCACGATAGCGGGAAATGCTTTCAGCGATTTCGGCCAGATCCGCCTGCGTGAAGATCAAGCGGCCTCGCTCGAATGCAAACGCATTGGTTGCGGGAATGACCAGGCGTCGTAATGGCTGGTCGCGACGAATTTCACCCACTTGATCCTGTGTCAGCTGCAGACTTGCGGCATCACCGTCGAGCTGAACCTTGCCCCTCTCCACGCTGACGCGCAGACGGTCATCAAGTCTGTTAACCACAAAACGCGTCCCTAGCACCGTTACCCGCGCCAACCCTGCATCTACGATGAATGGGCGATCGGCAGCATGGACCACGTCAAAAATGACTTCGCCCTGCATCAGGAAAACCTGCCGCTGCAGCCCTTCGTAGCGCACCTGCACACGAGTATTGGCCCCCAGAACAATCTCGCTGCCATCGGGTAAACGCTCTTTCAGTTGCTCGCCACGGCGCGTAAAAAACTGTTGTTCGTAAGCCCCGGTGCGACTCCCGTACCGCCACGCCAGACCAGCGACGAGTAATCCGCTCAGCCCCAGCAAGCCGTTGCGCATGAAAACGCGGCGACTGCTGCGCTTCTCCATCGACTGAGCCAGTGCCTGCGTTTTGCGGGTTGAGGTGAAATCGCCCCACAACTCGCAGAAGGCCTGATATTCAACCCGGTGTTGGGCATCGGCACGCATCCATACCTCGAATCGTGCGCGATCAGGATGATCTTCAGGAACATCGAGCAATCGGGTAAACCAGCGTGCCGCCTGTTCACGGGGCGAACTCACGGACAAAGAGTCTCACGGGCAGCTCGCAGATCGAGCAATGCACGCATCAGGTGACGCTCAACCATGCTCAGACTGATATTGAGCAGACTGGCAATATGCGCCTGACGGTGACCCTCGATACGGGCCAGCCAGAATACCTCACGGCAGCGTGGCGGCAGGCAATCCAGAATGCGTTGCAAGGCTTCAAGACGCTGCTGTAAATCGGCGAGGTGCTCGGCTGATGGGGCGAACTCTTCATTTACGTTGCCATGCGTCAGGCATGCACCTTCGTCATCGTAAAGGGGCATGTAACGAGAGGCGTCGCGGTAATGATCGATCAGCACGCTGTGGGCAACACGCCGCAAGTAGGCGTTAGGCTGCTCAATGGTGATTCGCTGGCTCGCCAGCATGTAGCGGATGAAGGCGTCGTGAAGAATATCGTAGGCGCTGTGAACGCAACGCGTCTGCCGACTGAGGCTGAGCAACAGATCGGTATAAGCCCACCGCAAATTTATACCGTTCCAGTTCATCCGTTTCATCCATGCTGCTGGCGGCTGGACCTACCTGTCAGTGACAAGGCGTCAGCCGCTCGGAGCGCAAGGATAAAAGCTTTAATGAAATAGCGCAAATAGGAAGCATTACTATTTGCACTATCAGGGTCTACTTGCGATCGATACCCGACCTGGATTACTGCTGATACTGCTCGTACTGCTGACCTGGAATTGGTTTGAGGTTGACCTCAACGCGACGGTTCTGAGCACGGCCGTTCACATCAGCGTTGCTGGCAATCGGCTGATCAGGACCTGCACCCCGCACTGACAGGCGGGCAGGATCAACGCCTTGCGACGTCAGATAGGTGCTCACGCTCTGCGCGCGTTGCTGGGACAGGTCCATATTGTGCTGACGCGAACCTGTACTGTCGGTGTAACCAACGATCTCGATGTTGTTCTGATTGAACTGTTTCAACGAACCGGCAAGGTTGTTCAGCGGCGAGTAGAAGCTGCTGGCGATAGCCGAGGAATCGGTCGCGAAGGTGATATTGCCCGGCATGATCAGCTTGATCTGATCGCCCTGACGCTGCACTTCGACGCCGGTGTTGGCCATGCTTTCGCGCAGCGCCTTTTCCTGTTTGTCAGCGTAGTAGCCGTAACCGGCGGAAGCCGCCCCCACTACCGCAGCACCAATCAAAGCCCCTTTGCCGCGGTTATTGTGATCGATCGCTGCACCAGCCAAAGCCCCCGCCAGCGCACCCAGCCCGCCGTATTTGGCCGTTTTGCTGACACCGCCAGAGCTTTGCGCCTGGCCCTGATTGTCGTAAGGGTTTGGTGACGCACACCCGGAAAGCATAGCCACGGCAGTAGCGGCAATAATCAAACGACGCGAGGTAAACATGCAGATGCTCCTGAATTCTATGAACATCAAGTCCTCAGACTTGTGACGAAATTAGAGCATGGCAGCCCTGTTAAATTCCTTAACCCTGCCTGAACAGCGCTCAAGCCCGAACGAACGGGTTCTCACGCATTTCATCGCCCAGCCGGGTATCAGGACCATGCCCTGTGACAACCGTAGCCTCTTCATCCAGTGTGTACAAACGCTGCTTGATGGAACGCACGATGGTCGGCTGGTCCCCGCCCCACAAATCCGTACGACCAATACCTCGACGAAATAACGTGTCCCCGGCAATCAACAACCCGGCATCGGCAAACCAGAAGCTCATCGAGCCAGGCGTATGACCCGGAGTATGCAGCGCCACACCACAGCCGCAGGCCAGCTCCTCATCATCGGCCAACCAACGGTCTGGGGGCGGCACGGGTGTGTAAGGCACGCGAAAAACCTGACATTGCGTCTCAAGGTTGTCCCACAGAAACTGATCCTCTTTATGCAGATGCAACGTCGCCCCGGTCTTCTCCTTCAAGAGCCCCGATGCCAGAAAGTGATCCAGATGCGCATGGGTATGGATGATGCTCACAACCTTCAGATCCAGTGCTGTCAGGCGAGCCAGAATCAATTCATGGTTGCCCCCCGGATCCACCACGATGGCTTTTCGGGTGATCGGATCGCCAATGATCGTGCAGTTGCACTGCAATGGGCCAACGGGGAATGTTTCTCGTATCAGCGTGAGCTTTGCCGCTTGCATGGAGGGCCTGCGAAGGTTAATGGATCAATCGGGATTGAAGACTACCGACCGGAAGCCTCAATTGCTCTCAGACTTCGCGCCCTGTAGCTCACAGTTCGTGCTGCCTGTAACGCCACTGGTATGCACGCTGACATGCCGTGTCTTGAAGCCCGGTGTCTCAAGCAATTGCTCTTCAGATTTGCTGTCCGCGGTAGCGACCTGGTACGTAATTGATCCATCCTCGTGCCACGCCAGCCGAAGGGAAAAGTCGCCGTTCGTATCGAGCGCCTTGAAGAACGTTGAACGCACGATCGGTTTGTCATTCAGGTGCGTTCGCACGCTGAAAAGTCGCGTGTCCCCAACAGGTTTTGTGGGTGAGCTGGTGAGGAACATGCTGTAGTCCTCTTTATCGTCCTCGGCCGCAGCCAGCACGACAGAGGGAACCCATGCGTCGCCCAGGTTATTTTTCTCGACGTGCACCTGGCAGATCAACTCACCTTTAGACAGAACGTTGTGTCGTACCAGCGTGTGATATTGACCGTAAGGAACATCGAAGCTTTGGGAAATTTTCAGCGGCACTGGCTGGCATGCCTGAAGCGTCCAGACTGCCGCAAGACCAACGAGCACCTTGACGGCTAAACCTGATTTTTCAGTGGTGCAATCAATGCGCATCGAGCTTCCTTGGATGAAATAGGTTTTCTGACAGTGCGCATTTTAGGCGGGGGATTGGCAATCGTCACCGAGCAACGCGAAAGATCGTTGCTGATGCCTTGAGGCAAAGTCTTCATGTCAGCCGAAACCAATAGCATCCTGGAAAGCGAAGCGCCTGATCATTGAGCGCTAACCACAGCGATGGGTCATGGATGGGTTCCAGGATCGTAGCAGTCGGCCAAATCTCAGCTCAACAGGCCAAGTTCCTGTGCCCGGGCCACGGCCTGGGTTCGGCGCTCGACCCGAAGCTTGCCATTGATATGGCTGGCGTGGGTCTTGACGGTGTGCAGCGAAATAAAGAGCTGATCACTGATCTCCTGATTCGAGCACCCCTGGGCGATTAACTGCAGGACGCTTAACTCACGTGCGCTGAGGGTGTCCATGACAGGCAAGGCCTCAGTGCTTTCTTTGAGCTGGGTGCAGGCCAATACAGGCAGCCTTTCCAGCAACGCATCGCGCACCGCACAAGGCACGACTTGCAGCAGTTGCTCGCGTAACCAGCCAGGGTGATGCTCAATCAGCTCATGAAACGGCAACAACGCCCCGCCCGTTGCTGCGCGCAAACTCTGATCCAGTAAAGCGCGGGCCTTAGCCTCGTCGCCGGTGCCAATAAACAACAACATCTGCTGGATCAATGCCGTCAGGTTCAGAAGTTGACCATCGACGCTACGAGCATGAATCTCCAGTTGATTGAGGCGTTGCGCGCAAGCGTCGACCTTCCCCTGAATTCGCTCAAGTGCAGCGCACTGCAACTCGACATAATGCGGAAGTTGCGGATGGCACTCAGGTGAGGACGCTGGCGTATCGCCGCTGTAGGTCTGGGTCAACCGCAGCAACCAGGCTTCTGCCAGATCGAATCGGCCTTGCGCCAACCACAGCTCGCACTTGACCAGCGTGATCATCGCCAGATAGTAAATCGATGGCACATCCCAGATATGCATCAGCCGCTCAGCTTCGGAAAGCTCCGCAAATGCCTCGGCAAAACGCCCTTCTCGCCCCAACAACCCCGCAACCGCGCAATGGCCGATCAACACGCTGATGTCTCGACATGCCCGCGCTTCGGCAAGACCGGCCAGTAGCTGCACGCGTCCAGTCTCATCCTGCATGCGCAGGGTCAATAAATAACCTTCATAAAGCGTGAGTCGCGCACGAACGGCGTACAAGCGTTGCGCAGACAACCCCCTCAGACGGTGTAGCCCGTGGCGAACCTCATCAAGCGCACGCAAAATTTCACCCCGAGCCTGCAACGCACGGGCGCGATCATAATGGGCGAGGGCTTCGAACAGCGGATTGGCGACCCGCTGCGCCAGCTCAAGCGCGTCACGATTCAAGGCGCGAGCACGCCACAGGTCACCTTCGGCAATTGCCAGATTGGCCAGGGTCGACAAGCACATCAAGCGCTGGCCATAACGTTTGCGCGGCAGGCTGAGCAATGCCTCGCTGCAATAACGCTGAGTCTTTTCAGTATCACCTCGCCCGCGAGCAATGATCCCGCTCAGGGCCAGCCACTGAGCGAGCATTGATTCTTGCGCCGTGGCAGAAGGTGCCGGCAGAAAACGACTGAGATGTTCGGCCAATTCTTCGGCGGCATCAAGCTGACACGCCAGCCCCAGCGCCCAGGCGTACAACACAATCAGCCTCGGCGTACTGATCAGCAGGCTGTCGGGCAAATCCATCTTCCAGCGTAACAACATGCCAACGTTCTGCTCAGCCAGCAGTTGCTCTTCGGAAAGGTTCTGGACCAGATTGGCGGCGACGTCCAGGTGCCCGGCCCGCAGCGCCTGCTCGACAGCTTCATCCAATAAGCCCTGTTCGCTGAACCAGCGGCAGGCATTAAGGTGCAGACGGTTTTGTTGGGGGCCGTCCTGAGCCTTGGCGCGCAGCAGATCGGAAAACAGGTGGTGATAACGGTACCAACGACCGTGCTCATCCAGCGGTACCAGAAATACTTGATGCGCCTGCAAATAACCCAGCAATAGCGCGCTGTCATGGCTGTCCCTGACGGCATCGCACAGCTCGACGCAAAAACGCTCCAGGCATGCAGTGTCATACAGAAAAGCCTGCACATCGTCGGGCAAGCTATCGATGACTTCTTCAAGCAAATAGTCGCGTATCAGCCCTTCACCGCCATGCAGCGCTTGTGACAACTCGTTATCAGTCCCCTCTCCAGATGCCGCCAGCAACCAGAAGCGCAGCCCGGCCACCCACCCCTCGCTGCGCTCGATGAGGCTCTGCAGCGCATCGGCCCCGAGCGAGTGGCTACGCGCACCCAACAGGGATAAAGATTCAGAATGCGTCAGACGCAAGTCGTGTTCGTTAAGCTCTACTAATTGCCGCGACAGCCGCAGACGCGCCAGATGCCACTCGGGGCGCTGGCGACTGGTGACCATGATGATCAATCCGGCAGGAAGGTGATTGAGGAAAAACTGCAGACAGCGATCCAGCACGGGACCTTGGGCCAAATGGTAATCGTCCAGCACCAGCAGTACTGGCTTGCCCAGCATCAGGTGCATCGACAGCTCATCAAGCAGACCATCGAGCCACTCTTCAAAAGCGAAGGGCTGATGACGCTGACGCATCTTCAATAAACCCAGTGCCTGAGCGCCCAGTTGTGGGAAGAACTGTTGCAACGCTGCCAGCAAACGCTCCAGAAAACGCCCCGGATCGCTGTCACGCGGACTCAAACCCAACCATGC
Organism: Pseudomonas syringae group sp. J309-1; assembly: GCF_032582135.1. Lineage (NCBI taxonomy): Bacteria > Pseudomonadati > Pseudomonadota > Gammaproteobacteria > Pseudomonadales > Pseudomonadaceae > Pseudomonas > Pseudomonas syringae group sp. J309-1. Next base: position 61,984 of record NZ_JAWHNU010000001.1, read on the forward strand.
ACTTTGCCAGTCCTCAGGTAGATTCTGGCAAAACTCGATAGCCACTGAACTCTTGCCGAAACCGGCAGGCGCACTGATCAAGAGCAGCCGTCCGGATAAACCGGCAGCCAATCGTGTACAGAGACGGTTACGAGGTACGTAGCCGTCAGGCAAGGGTGGCCGGAAGAGTCGTCCTTCCAGCGCGGGGACCACGTTGCCTGCGAACGCTTGCAAACGGGACAAATCAGTCATGGCCGGCTCTTGATCGGCTAGGCGAATGCTCTGGAGACTAGCCGGTAAGTCAGCTGTTTTGAAGGTTGCGCGGGAAAAGACTGTAACAATTTCCCTACAATCATTGACTCGAATACACAGCCATAAAAAAGCCCCGCACAAGGGGCTTTAGAGGAATCGATCTGTAGGAGCCAACTTGTTGGCGAGACGTCGGACCTGCGCAACCAGACATTTCGTCTCGCCAACAAGTTGGCTCCTACAAAAATCTATTGCCGCGTTATCAGCGAACACCCTCCTGACGCAACGCATTCGGCGTGAACTCACTAGTAGTCGCAGTGAAGCCGAAGTCATAGGCCCTCTTCTCTTCGTTCTTCATGCCCAACGCCAGATAACGACCCGATTGGAGGTCGTATATGGCTTCCAGGGCATACCACGGCACTTGCTTGTCGTAGTAATTCTCGGCATGAGCTTCCGCGACACGCCACAGCTGGCCACGACCGTCGTAGTGGTCAATGACCGCGGCTTGCCAGGTATCTTCATCAATGAAGAAATCACGCTTGGCGTAGATGTGACGCTGCCCTTCCTTCAGGGTTGCGGTGATGTGCCAGACGCGGCGCAACTCGTAGCGTGTCAGGTCCTGATTGATATGCCCTGCCTTGATGATGTCAGCGTACTTGAGCTTCGGATCGTCCAGTTTGTAGCTGTTGGCAGCGATGTACATTTCCTGCTTGCCGACCAGCTTCCAGTCATAGCGATCCGGTGCGCCGTTGAACATGTCCAGATTGTCGGATGTGCGCAAGCCATCAGCGGCGGTGCCCGGTCCGTCATAAGAAACCTGCGGAGCGCGGCGGACCCGACGTTGCCCTGCGTTATAGAGCCAGGCAGAACGCGGTTCGGCTACCTGATTGAGGGTTTCGTGGACCAGCAGCACGCTACCGGCCAGACGCGCTGGCGCAGTGACTTCCTGCTTGAAATAGAACAATACGTTTCCGGGATTCTTCGGATCGTAGTCCTTCATTTTGTCGCGAAATACAAACTGATCACTGAAATACACCAGGCTGTATGATCCGTTCGGCTGCGGCGTTGCCTGGGTCACCAGACGCTTCACACTACCGCCACGATAACGCCCAATGTGGTTCCAGATGACTTCGGTAGCACTCTGAGGAATCGGGAACGGTACCGCTGTATCGAAGTTTTCGACACCATTACCACCCCCTACGAGCTTGGCATTGGTGGCATTTCTCTTGATGGCAGCCGACACGTCATCCGGAACCGCCGCGCCACGATGGGACGGATAAACCGGCATTTTGAAGGTTTCCGGGTAGCGCTTGAACATCGCATACTGGCCCGGCGCAAGGTTGGCCTTGTACTGCTCAACGTTAGCGGCGGTGATGGTGAACAGAGGTTTCTCGCTGGCATAGGGGTTGGCCAGGAAGCCTTTGCTGTCCACCGCCCCGGCATTCTTCGGCATCGGGCTCCAGGCAGGAATAGTGTTGCTGGCATTCCCGGCCTTTTCCGCGCCCATTGGCGTCAGCGTAGTGCCCAGCTTTGCAGCTTCGGATTCAGACACAGCAGCCATCACACCGGTCGCCAACAGCGACAACCCCAGCACACCGACCTGCAACAGATTTTTTGTTATTTTCATATTCATCGTCGTCCTGAAAAACCGGGCTCTTAGAAGTTCATACCGAAGCTGAGCGACACGAAATCGCGATCATCAACCGTGGTGTACTTGCCATCAAAGAAGTTGGTGTACGCGAGAGCCGCTGTGTAAGTGTTCTGGTACTCAGCATCCAGCCCAAGGCTGACCGCTTTACGCCCTTCCTCGAAGTTACCGCCAGGACCTGGCGAATAGCCTTTTACGTCATGAGACCAGGCGACGTTTGGACGCAGGTTTACCCCGGCAAATACGCTGTTGTAATCCCAGATGGCGCGGGCGCGATAGCCCCAGGAGTTGGCGGTAGTAAAGCCGTCGTCTTCGCAATAGCGGGTAAGGTTGTTTTGTGCTGCGCCAGTCAGCGTGCCTGCGTTGAGTGTCGCGCACTGCCCATTAGGCAGCGGGCCAGGACCATAGCTCGGATCCCGGCCGTAGCGAATTTTCGAAGTGCTATCCAGGCCGCCAACATGCGTCCAGCCCACTTCACCCACCACGGTCAGACGTTCAGCCCCCATGACTTGATCAAAGAACTGAGTAAAGCTGGTTTGCAGCTGGGTGATTTCTTTACGGCGATAGCCCTTTTGATCGGTATCCGGGCGACCTTGCAGCACCGAAACGTTCGGGTTCAGAGGGGTGATGCCCGAATACAGGATATCGGTGGTATTGATCTGCACCGGAGCATTCGGCCGGTAGCTGAGTTCGCCGGACCAGGCCGTGCCGGTTGGCAATGTGGTGGAGAAGCTGAGGCCGTACAGATGGATGTCTTCCGGGTACTCGACGTAGTAGCTGGAATTACCCGCAACGACCAGAGGTAAAAGCGTCGGTGCCAATGCCCTGGCCGTAGCCAACGGAATACCACTGCCCACAAGTCCACCCACTAGCCCTGCGGCACTATAAGCACTGGCGGGAGCGCCTTTTCCGCTGAAAATCGGCGCGCGGCTGTGGTAATTCATGAAGTAAGCGCCAAACTCGGTGTCCAGCGGCTCGAAGTTATAGTGCATGGCCACGCCAAACTGGCCACTGTCACGAGCATCCCGATCAGGGCCGCGACGTACGACTGCACCTTCATCCGGGTTGCCGAAAGATACGCCGCGTTGGCCGAGGCTATTGAAGACCGCGCCACGCGCCCCGGCGGGCAAACCGGCGGCAGTCAGTGAACTATTAAGGCCGCTTCGACTGCGCAATACCGCCAGGTTGCTGTCACAACCATCCGAAATCACATCCGGCTGCGAGAAGAACGTGCCGCAGTTATCGGTAACGGTCTGGTCCCACTCAAGCTGGTAGAAACCTTCTGCCGAGAGGTTCTCAGTGATGCTCTGCGACAGGTAAAACATGTTGACCGGAATCAGGCCTTCCTTGATTTCGGCGCCTGGACGACGGAACGCGGACACGTCGACCGGGTTGATGCTGTTGATGCCGCCCTGGATGAAAGTACTTTCACCCCAACTGACCACTTGCTTACCGAAACGCACCGAACCTGGCTCATCGCCGATGCTGTAGTTGTGATAAACGAAGGCGTCGAGAATTTGCCCGCCGGAAGACTTGGCGCCTTCCTTGCGATTGGAGTCGCTGATGTCCTTGAACTCCCGGTTCTCATCTTTGAGTTCAAAGTCATACCAGTATTTGCCGCGTACAAACACGCCGGTGTCGCCGTACTTCAACTCAAGATCGTGAATGCCCTTGAAGATTTTCGAGAACGTTTCACCGCGTTTGAAGTTCAAGTGGCCGTCATCGGATGTCTGCGACAGACCATGCCCGCCGTTGTTCGAACCGATGAGATTCTTGTTGGCGTTTTCGGTGGACCAACTGGCGCCCACGGAGAGCGAAGAGTCGAACTTGCCTTCGATTTCGCCGATGTTGAAGCTGACGCCGAAAGCAGGACCGGCGAGCGTAGAAGCGAGACTGACGGCCAAAGGCAGTTTTGCCCGGCGCCAGAACTGGTTTGCTGATGTCATCAACGCTACTCCATGTGTTTTTTATTGTTTTGGCAGTGGTACTGCTAAAAACGGGCAGCCGATCTTTCGAAAGACAGCCCAGCGCTCATCGGGTAACCCGGAAGGTTACAACGATTCGCCTTGTTATTGGTTTTTACGCAGCCCCTGTATCGACTATAGCCAGCCCAACGCACTGCTTGATCCCTCTAAAGTGTGATTTGTAGCTTCAAACGCTCTGGGAAGCGCTTGTCGGAGGATTCTTTATTGGCCTGCAAGCACTCGCCGATTCCTTGCTCTTGCAGGACCGGCGTTAGCCGGGAGGGCGGCATTGCTGACGGAAGAAATGTAGCGCCCCCATGTCCTCCCGGCTAAAGCCGGTCCTGCAGGATTGCGTAGACGTTGTCAGAGCGTCGACAAAAAGGCGCTGTTGGTGCTCTGCCATTCGGCGATGTCCAGGCGCATTCGCTTCTTGTCGAGCTTACCGACGCTGGTCTTGGGAATTTCAGTAACAACCGCAATCTGATGCGGGATTGCCCACTTGTTGATGTGCCCCAGCTCAACGAAAGGCTTGAGGTGCTCTTTCAAATCCCTGGCCTCGACGCTGTGCCCTTCACGCAATACCAGCAATGCAAAGGGTCGCTCCCCCCACTGCGGATCCGCGATGCCCACTACCGCAACTTCGCGAACCCCCGGATGGCGACTGCACAAATCCTCCAGCGCCAAAGATGAAATCCATTCACCACCGGTCTTGATCACATCCTTGATTCGGTCGCGGATGTCGATGACACCCATGCTGTCGAGCGTCGCCACATCACCTGTGTGCAACCAGCCGCCGGCCCACATCTCGGCGCCTTTCTGCGGCTCCCCGCAATAACCCTCACTCAACCAGGGCGCACGCAGCACCAACTCACCCATGGTTTCACCGTCAGCCGGGAGGAAGTTGCCGTCTTCGTCAACGATTGCTGCGTCTACCAATACGCCAGGCACGCCGGCCTTGATGCGGTAGGTGATGCGCTCGTCTTCGCTACCCGCACGCAATTCGTCATTCAAATGAGCAACCGAAATCAGCGGGCCGGTTTCCGACATGCCATAAGCAGCCGTCAATTGAATACCCCGCGCTTTGGCCGCCTCATAGAGTGTCCGGTTCAGTGAGCTGCCGCCGATGATGATTTTCCAGCCAGCAAAGTCGACGCCCTGCGCGCTTTTCGCGTTGAGTACCATCTGCATGATGGTCGGCACGCAGTGGGAAAAAGTCACCTTCTCCTTTCGCCACAACTCGACCAGAAACTCCGGGTCGTAACGACCGGGATAAACCTGTTTGACCCCCAGCATCGTCGCCGCATAAGGCATGCCCCAGGCGTGAACATGAAACATTGGCGTGATGGGCATGTAAACATCATTGGTATTCAGCAATCCCTCGATGCTGCCTAAACCAGTGGCAAGTCCCAAGGTGTGCAGCACCAACTGACGATGGCTGAAGTACACGCCTTTGGGGTTGCCCGTAGTGCCGGTGGTGTAAAAAGTGGTGGCGACAGAGTTTTCGTCAAAGTCTTCGAATTCATACTGGTCGCTCGCCTGGGCCAGCAGCGTCTCGTACTCGCCGATCAGGTTCGGCAACTCGGCGGTCTTCTCGGGCAAGTCCGTCAGCAGCAGGGTTTTCTCGACCGTGGTCAGATGCCCGGCCATTGCTTGATACAGGCCGACGAACTCACTGTTGACCAGCACAAACTTATCGTCGGCGTGGTTCATGGTGTAGGCAATTTGATCAGGCGAGAGCCGCACGTTGATGGTGTGAACCACCGCACCAATCATCGGAATGGCGAACATGCACTCAAGGTAACGGTGGCTGTCCCAGTCCATTACAGCAACTGTATCTCCAGCTTTCACCCCAGCCGCGCTGAGTACGTTTGCCAGCCGACAGACGCGCTCAATCAACACTGGATAGGTGTAGCGGACTGAGTCGCGGTAGACAATTTCCCGGGTTTTTTCGTATCGACTGCCTGACATCAATAGCCGCTTGATCAACAGAGGATATTGGTAGGCACCGTCGGCTGGCGGAATAACGCGGGTCTGTAGCATAAGAGTTCCTTTTCAAAGTACACAGGCGTGGCTTGAAATATGGACTCTAGAGCGGTACCTCGCCAGTCAAATCAGCCGAAGGGATGATTTGCGACCCGGATACTGCCTGCTCGATCTGTAAGAGGGACGGTATTTCTGACACCACGCTGTCTGGCAGCAAACATTGGATCTGTAGGAGCTGCCGAAGGCTGCGATGGCGGTGTGTCAGCATAAATGCCTCGCAGCCTTCGGCAGCTCCTACCGTTGTATCGCGTAAGGCAAGAATTTGTATCAATGACTTTCAGTCAGCGCCAGCTTCACCCCCAACGCCACCAGCACACCGCCCATCGCCCGATCAAACCAGTGGCCCATGCGTGCAAAGCCTGCGCGTACGCGCTCCTGACTGAACAGCCGCGCGACCAGACAGAACCAGAGGCCTGTTGCAACCGCCAGATAAACGCCATAACCGGCTTGTACCCACATCGGTGTGTGCGGGTTGATCACCACGGTAAACAACGAAAGAAAAAACAGCGTTGCCTTGGGGTTCAAGCCATTGGTAATGAACCCACTGGTGAATGCACCACGGGCCGTGCGCTCGCCTGCAACAACATTGACCGGCGCATCACCGGCGCTGGCAGGTTTGGCCCGGAGCGCTTTGATGCCGATGTACAGCAGATAAGCCGCAGCAGCCCACTTGAGGGCGTTGAACAATACGATGGACTGCGACACGATCAAGCCAATCCCAAGCAATGAATAGCCGACGTGCAGAAAGATCGCCGTACCCACACCCATGGCGGTATAGGTGCCGGCCTTGCGTCCATGGGCAACGCTTTCACGTACAACCACAGCAAAATCGGGGCCGGGGCTTGCGACAGCGAGCAAGTGGATCAAGGCAACGGTAAGAAACTCAGGCCAGTACATGGGGACACTCCAAAAAATAATCTGACCAAAAGGCAAACTGGTCAGGAATGTAAGCAGACGTTTCGCTCTGGTAGGCTAGCCACATTAAGGCTTCGATACGTCCATTAACAGGTACAGCTGATGAGCAATCAGAGTAAGGCAGTTTTTCTCGACTACACGTCGCTGGATCTTGGCGATCTGGATTTCAGCGAGCTGCGTGAATGCTTCGGTGAACTGACGCTGCACGCCAGCACCAGCGCAGATGAGGTAATCGAGCGCCTGCAAGGCGCACAAGTGGCAATCAGTAACAAGATCGTGATCGATTCCAACACGTTCGCAGCATGCCCTGACCTGAAGCTGGTACTGGTGACGGCCACCGGGACCAATAACATTGATCTTGTGGCGGCCCGTCATCACGGAGTTACCGTATGCAATTGCCACGGTTACGGCACGCCGTCGGTGGCCCAGCACACTTTGATGCTGCTGTTGGCCCTGGCGACCAGCCTGCCCGATTATCAGAAAGCGGTGCAGCAAGGCCTGTGGCAGAAGTCGAAACAGTTCTGCCTGCTGGACTTTCCCATCGTCGAACTGGAAGGCAAAACTCTGGGTTTGCTGGGGCATGGCGAACTGGGTAGCGCCGTCGCGAAACTGGCCGAAGCTTTTGGCATGCGCGTACTGCTGGGGCAAATCCCCGGTCGCCCTGCCCGCCCGGATCGTTTACCACTGGATGAGCTGTTGCCGCAGGTCGACGCGCTCACGCTGCACTGCCCGCTCAACGACGATACCCGCGACATGCTGGGGGCTCACGAGCTCAGCTTGCTCAAGCCTCACGCCTATGTGATCAATACCGCCCGCGGCGGACTGATCAACGAGCAGGCGCTGGCCGACGCCCTGCGTGAAGGTCATCTTGGCGGTGCCGCCACCGACGTACTCACGGTCGAACCGCCTAACGCAGATAATCCGCTGCTGTCAGGTGACATTCCCCGCCTGATCATCACGCCTCACAGTGCCTGGGGCGCTCACGAGGCGCGGCAGCGGATCGTCAGTCAGGTGACTGAGAATGCGCTGGGGTTCTTCGCGGGCAAGCCGGTTCGGATGGTGAGTTAGGTCGCACCACTGTGTCCTGACATCGCATTTTTGCGAGTCAGACACCGAACCTGGAGCGCACGAGCACCGCGAGGCAGCGATAGCGGTATATCAGACAGACCGCCATCGCGGCCTCGCGGTGCTCGTGCGCTCCTACAGATGTATTTCAATTCAAGGGATCGCGCCGCCGTTGCAGGCTCCAAACTGTTAGACTCCGCGCTTTTTCGAGGAGCCCACCATGGACCCGCGCAGTGAAGTGTTACTCCGTCAGGCCGAATTGTTTCAGGGCTCCCTGTTGCTGGCGGGCCTGCCCGCAGACGATTTGCTGGGTCGCCTGCCGAACGCGCAGGGATGGTGCTGGCATGCGGGCGATCAAGCCGCGCTGGACGCTCGCTTCGAAGGTCGCAGCCATTTCGGAGTAACAGCCCCCGAGCAGCCATTCGAGGCCGCCGTAGTGTTTTTGCCCAAGGCGCGAGAACTGACCAACTACTTGCTCAATGCCCTCGCCTCGCGTCTGGCGGGACGTGAATTGTTTCTGGTCGGTGAAAAACGCAGCGGTATCGAAGCTGCGGCCAAACAGCTGAGTCCGTTTGGCCGACCCCGCAAACTCGACAGCGCCCGCCATTGTCAGCTGTGGCAAGTCACCGTTGAAGATGCCCCGAAAGCGGCAACGCTGGAAAGCCTCGCCCAGCACTACGAAGTCGAAATGGAGGATGGCCCACTCAAGGTTGTCAGCCTGCCGGGCGTTTTCAGTCAGGGTCGACTGGATCGTGGCTCGGCATTGTTGCTGCAGAATATCGACAAGCTGCCCAGCGGCAATTTGCTCGACTTCGGCTGCGGCGCAGGCGTGCTGGGCGCTGCGGTAAAACGTCGCTACCCGCACAACAACGTGATCATGCTTGATGTGGACGCCTTCGCCACTGCCAGTACGCGTCTGACCCTTGCTGCAAACGGCCTTGAGGCCGAAGTCCTGACGGGCGATGGTATCGATGCAGCTCCCATGGGTTTGAGCACGATTCTGAGCAATCCGCCGTTCCACGTCGGGGTTCATACCGACTATAAAGCGACCGAGAATCTGCTGAGAAAAGCACGCCAACATCTGAAATCAGGCGGCGAACTGCGACTAGTTGCCAACAGCTTCCTGAAGTACCAACCGATCATTGAGGAGCATTTTGGCGTGTGTGCGATCAAGGCTGAGGGCAACGGCTTCCGGATCTATCGTGCCAAGCGGGCTTGAAAATAAGCACTTGCCGAAAGCGAAAGCTGAAGGCAGAATCCGCTCCGTCCTAGGGGAGTAGTCTCCCACGAGCGCCATGCTCGTCCGGTACGCATCAACATACTTGGTCCTCAGACCATGGTGCGTACGACCCCGAATCCGCTCAGACGGATCGGTGGTTTGACAAGACCTATGACACGAACACCTTACCCGGGGCGGGGAGGCTGTACGTGTCATAGCCGTGTCGACCCGCCCCTTAGGAAAACCTGATGCTGGAATCCCTGTTGGTCCCCACCGCTGTTGTCGCGCTTGCCGAAATAGGTGACAAGACCCAACTTCTTGCCCTTATTCTGGCTGCTCGCTTTCGCAAGCCATGGCCAATCATCGCTGGCATCGTTGCCGCAACCCTGGCTAACCACGCCGCCGCTGGTGCCGTTGGTGCCTGGTTCAGCAGCTTTTTCTCAGACGCTACCCTGCACTGGATTCTCGCCGCGAGCTTCACCGCAACGGCCCTGTGGACGCTGGTTCCAGACAAAATGGATGACGACGAGGCCAATACCGCACGCAAGTTTGGCCCGTTCATGACCACGCTGATCGCGTTCTTCATCGCCGAGATCGGCGACAAGACGCAAATCGCCACGGTCATGCTCGCCGCGCAATATTCCTACCTGTGGCTGGTCATTCTGGGTACGACGCTGGGTATGTTGCTGGCCAACGTGCCAGTGGTACTGGCAGGTAATTTCGCAGCCGAAAAACTCCCGCTGACCTTGATCCGCCGTCTGGCGGCAGGCGCTTTCTTCGTCCTTGCGCTGGTTGCGGTCTACAAGGCGATGCAGGTGAGTGGCTGGGTATAACGACATTGACCTGTAGGAGCGCGCTTGCCCGCGATGGCGTCAGACCAGATAAAAAATTGTCGATCTGACAGGCCCTATCGCGGGCAAGCGCGCTCCTGCCAATGGGCGTACTCAGGATTTTTTGGCAGCGTTATACAACGGCATCACCTTGGGAATTGCGGCTTGCAACGACGCAATACGGCTTTCCGAAGCCGGGTGAGTGCTCATGAATTCAGGTTGTGAACCGCCTGAGTTCTGGGTCATTTTCTGCCAAAGGGTGATAGCGGCATTCGGGTTGTAACCCGCACGGGCTGCCAGCTCCAGGCCGAGCAGATCTGCTTCGTTTTCGTTACCGCGACTGTTAGGCAGCGTCAGACTGTAATTCACCACGGTATCGGCCAGCGCCATGCTGTCCTGCCCCAGGCCCAGAATGGCACCCGCCCCTTGCTTGGCCATCGCAACGCCGTAGGCCTTGGACATCGACTCGCGCCCATGCTCGCGCAAGGCGTGGGCGATTTCGTGGCCCATCACCGCCGCGATCTCATCGTCAGTCAGCTTCAACTTGTCGATCAGACCGGTGTAGAAAATGATCTTGCCGCCAGGGCCGCAGTTGGCATTCAACTCATCACTTTTGATCAGATTCACTTCCCACTGCCACTGCGCAGAATCCGGGCGCAACTTGGGTGCCTGACCGATCAGGCGGTCGGCAATGGCATGCACGCGCTTGGCATTGGCGCTGGTCGTGTCCAGCACGCCTTTGGTCGACGCCTCGCCAACGGTTTCTTTATAGGACTGGGCATACATCTGATTGACCTCATCGGTCGAGAGCATGCTGAACATGTATTGCTTGCGCTCTACACCGACCGAATCGCCACTGGTGGTATTCACGGCCTGACACCCGCCAAGCAGCAAGGCGGCACTCAAGGCACATAGAGCAAATTTCTGACGCATGATGGATCTCCCTTTGAACATGGCGCTCATCCTAGGCGGTGAACGACGGATGCGCCAGATGCTGGCTGACAGCGGCTTTGTCCGCACGGACCCATTATGGTTCCCGCCTGCCTCATACCCGTAAACGACACATCGGCACGATCCACGCCATTTGTCGGACCGTTACTCATGAATCCAGAAATAAATGCCGATAGCGATAGATAGCGTTAAGCCATGCATGGAGCTCTCATGAAGTTCAAATCGATCCAGTCTTCCATCGCAGCGCTGGCGGGTGCGATTGTCCTTTCTGTCGTCGCCGCCCTGGTGCTCTACTCGGTTTTCGCCAACGAACGTACCCAGGAACTGATGGATGAGCGAACTCAGTCCCTCTTCGAACACGTCATGGAACAGCGTCTCAGTGCACTGGTTCAAACCCAGGCCAGCGAGATAAAACGCGAGCTGGAAGCGCCGTTGCTGATCACCGCAGGCCTGGCCCAAGTCAACGCATTGCTGGGCGTTACCGACAAAGCAGGCGAACCACAGCTGAAAGCCAGCCGTGAGCAACTGCTCAACATGCTGCGCCACACCGTAGAACAGAATCCGAAAGTGCTGGGTGCTTACATCGGCTGGGAGCCGAAAGCGCTAAATAATGATGATGCTACCTACGTTGGCTCATCCACCACCGGCGCCGACCCGGCAACCGGTCGCTTCATGCCATGGTGGTATCGCAATACCGATGGATCGCTGGCCCTGGAAAAACTGGCCAGCCTGGAAGACACCAAATTGCTCTCCACCGGTGTGCGCGCCAGCGAGTACTACATGTGCTCGCGCGATACCAAAAAGCCCTGCGTCATTGACCCTGCGCCCTACAAAGTCGGTGACAAGATGGTGATGCTGTCCTCTTTCATTGAACCCATCATGGTCAACGGAACATTTCAAGGCATCGTCGGCGCGGACCTGTCGGTCAACTTCATCCAGGACATGCTGACTACCGCTGACAAAAAACTGTACGACGGCGCAGGTGAGATGGCATTGATCTCCACTGGCGGCTCGCTGGTGGCCTACACCAAAGACGCCAGCAAGCTGGGAGAGAAAGCGACGACCATCCTTGATGCCAACGAAGTCGAGAACCTGAAGAAGATTGCTGCAGGCGAGGTGCTTTACGACATCGACCGGGACCACGGCCACATTGAGGTCTACATGCCCTTCAGTATCGGCACGACCGAAGCGCGCTGGACCTTGATGATTCAGGTGCCTCTTGAGGCCGCCATGACGGACGTGAAGAAGCTTCACGATGACCTGGAAGAGCAACGCAAAGACGACGTGTTCGGTATGGCCTTGGTCGGTCTTATTATTGCTGCACTGGGACTGGTGGTGATTTGGCTGGTGTCCCGCGGTATTGCGAAACCGCTTAAACAAATGGTGCTGATGCTGGACGATATTGCCCAGGGCGAAGGCGATCTGACCCGCCGTCTTAAAAGTGACCGGGTGGATGAAGTCGGCCAGATCGCGATTCGCTTCAATACGTTCCTGAGCAAGCTGCAGGCCATGATCACCCAGGTGGTTGCCTCTGTGCAGAAGGTCAGTGACTCCTCGGAACACACTGCCGACATCGCCATACGCACCAATCAGGGCGTGCATAAGCAAATGTCGGAAATCGAACTGGTTGCCACCGCCGTTCACCAGATGACAGCCACCGCGCAGGACGTCGCCCGTAACGCTACCCAGGCGGCGCAAGCGGCGAGCCATGCCGACGGCGCTGCCAGCCAGGGGATGAAAATCGTACAGAACACCTCGAACTCCATCAGCGCCCTTGCGTCGGAGATCGGCCGCGCTGTAGGGGTGGTTCAGACACTCGCTGCCGACAGTGAAAACATCAACGCGATCCTGACTACCATTCGCGGCATTGCCGAGCAAACCAATCTGCTGGCCCTCAATGCCGCCATCGAAGCCGCTCGCGCAGGTGAGCAGGGTCGCGGGTTTGCCGTGGTTGCCGATGAAGTGCGAAATCTGGCGCAGAAGACGCAGCAGGCGACTCAGGAAATCCAGTCCATGATCCAGCAACTGCAAAACGGCACTCGCCAGGTGGTGCAGGTGATGGAGCAAAGCCAGGGCAAGACAGAAGAAAGTGTCGGCCATGCGGCAGAAGCTGCGCAGGCACTGGAAACCATCACCAAAGCGGTCTCGGTCATCAACGACATGAACACCCAGATCGCCAGCGCCGCCGAAGAGCAGAGCTCGGTCGCCGAGGACATCAACCGTAACGTGACAAACATTGGCGAGGTGGCCAACGAAGTTGCGAGCGGCGCGGACGAGTCCAGCCAGGCCAGTGCAGAGCTGACCAAACTGGCCGAGCAACAGCGGCGGTTGATTAATCAGTTCAAGGTGTAAGGGCCCGCGCGGCAAATGGCTTTAATCTTCCGGATTGAACCCAATCCTGTAACCTCGGTGAGCGCCTGCACGTCCTGTGTTTGTTCCTGAAGCAACCATCACAACGGTGTCAAACACTCCGGCGCGTTTAACTTCGGGTCGTTGACAAGATTTGCCAACGGGCGCTCGCGCAGAGAGGTTTGCGGGGCGGCGAGCAAGGCTTGCAAGGTCGGCAGCGGCGTGTCGGCCGCCAGCCAGTCCTTCTGCCCTTGCGCGTCCAGAATCAACGGACGCCGCTGACTCGCGGCCAGCTGCGTAACCACCGCGACACTCAGGTACGTATGGCCCTGCACCGGATAAGCTTCCCATATCGCTGCAAAAAACAGCGCTGAGCCCTCCCCCGGTGTCAGCCAGAATGGGCGTTTGCGCGTCGTGCCGCGCCATTCATAAAAGCCATTGGCGGGCAGCAGGCAGCGGCGCAAGCGAAAGGCCTCGCGAAACATGGGTTGCTCGGCAATGGTTTCAGCACGGGCATGGGCCGGGGTTCGCGATAGATCAGTCAGCCAGGGTGGCGTCAGTCCCCAACGCGCCCGGGCCAGTTCAAGATCGCCGTCAGTTCCAGCGGTGGCGCGCAACATGAGCACAGAATCTGCTGGAGAGATATTCCACTGCGCCTGTTGGTCAGCCGGAAAACCGGGCAAGGCCGCAAAAGCGGGCGTCCAACGAAACAGCGCATAACGTCCACACATGGGGCAACAAAACTCGTTTGGACGTGCTGAGCGGTGAAGAAAAGGCGCTTACGCCGCTCAACACACCAGCACGTCAGGGAAATTGTCCGGCTCATCACCGGGCTCGCCTCCAGAGAAGGGCAGCGCCGCATTGTACTCAGTGATCAACTGCCGCGCCCGCTCGACCTCATCGTTATCCACCAGCAGGCCCAATAGCCCGAGGGCCGGCAACTCGCCAAGGGCTCCCAGCAAGTGCCCACCGGTCAGGTGCGCTTCAATCCCTTCGCTGGCGAGCATGCCTTGCAACAGTTCGCCTTCCATCAGATTTTCAGGCTCGTAAACTTTCTGCATCACTCGTTCTCGCTGCGAACATCCAGATTCCAGTCTTCACCATCGGTTTGCAGGTCGAATACGATGGGCCGACAGCATACCGGGCAATCCTCAATGTACTGCTGATCACCGCCGGACAGATCCAGCACGGCCTCAACAGGCTCACCGCAGTAAGGGCAGTCGTAACTCTGAATTTCCTGCATCGCGGTCTCCGGGTTCAGTTGTGCGTATAATCGCGCTCTTTGAAGGCTCCGACAGAGTCTGGACGCAATTTCCAGACCCGGCCTCCCCTATTTTTGTCACCCTTAACAAGAGAGCATGATGGGCGAATTTGATGCCATCCGACCTTACAACGACGCTGAAGTCTCAGCGGTACTTGAGCGTTTGCTCAGCGACAAAGAATTTCTATCGATCCTGACCCGCTTCCGCTTCCCTAAACTGGCGGGCGCTTTGGGCTGGGCATTACAACCGATCATTGCCCGCAAACTGCGCCGTCAGTTCGTTGGTATCAATTCGGTCGCTACTTTGCAGGACAAGGTCGAGTACTACGTCGATCACACCATTGAGCGCGCTACCGACGGTGTGACCTACACCGGTGTCGAGCAGTTCAAATCCGGCAGCGCCTATCTGTTTCTGGCCAACCACCGCGACATCGTGATGGACCCGGCCTTCGTCAATTACGCGGTTTACCACGCTGGCCTGCCAACACCGCGCATCGCGATTGGCGACAACTTGCTGCAAAAGCCGTTTGTCAGCGACCTGATGCGCCTGAACAAAAGCTTCATCGTGCACCGTTCTATCGCCGGGCGTCGCGAAAAGATGGCGGCTTATCAGTTGTTATCGGCTTACATCAACCACTCGATTCGCAATGACTGCCAGTCGATCTGGATTGCCCAGGCCGAAGGCCGTGCCAAGGACGGTGATGACCGTACCGAGTCGGCGATCCTCAAGATGTTTCACATGAGCCGCAAGGACGAGCCGTTCGCCGAGGTGATCAAGTCACTGAACCTGACGCCAGTGTCGATCAGCTATGAGTACGATCCTTGCGATCAGGCCAAGGCCCGGGAGCTTTATATTCGCGCTACTACCGGCAGTTACACCAAAGTGCCGGGCGAAGATGATGTCAGCATCGCCTTGGGTATCACCGGCTATAAAGGCCGTGTCCACGTGAACTTTGCTCCGCCCATTACCGAGCTGTTCGAAGACACCAAGGCGCTGGCTACGGAAATGGACCGGCAGATTCTCGGTGGCTACCGCCTGTTCCCGGTGCATTACCTGGCGTATGCACAATGGGCCGATGCGGACGCGACGCTCGATGTGCCCCTGGCCAAGGATGTATTTGCCGCGCCGGAGCTGGCAAAAGCTCAGGAAGAATGGCAACGCCGTCTCGACGAGTGCCCGGCAGAGCACCGTCCTTACCTGATCCAGCAATACGCGACGCCGGTGCGCAATCAGTACCGGGTCAAGGCTGGTATCCCGCTCTGATCCTGCTGATGGTAAAAAGGCGCTGATATTCAGCGCCTTTTTTACGCCCGAAACTTGTCAGACAATTTTCATTATCGTCATGTGAACGTAACCTGATCCGGGCACTGTATGGCTCCTTCGAGGAAGAACTTCGACCCAATGGAGCTTCACATGCTGCACGCCAAAAACCAGGACCGCCTTTATCTGATTGCCCCGAGCGATGAACAGGAAGCCTTGATCGACGCATGGTCCTTCAATGTTCAGGATCGTCACTGGCTCGTGTATTGCGCCCTTGGTGGTCACCAGCACCACGACCTGCCAGACATGGATCTGCAGACGGGATTCAGCTTTCTGGATTTTTATCAGCAGGCGGCTTGATCGCTTTCTAATCCTGTAGGAGCCAACTTGTTGGCGAAGCGGTGTTTCATCAGGCAATGATTTGTTGGCTCTACTGGCCTATCGCGAACAAGTTCACTCCTACAAAAGACCGCGCTCAGATCAACTTCCTGCTGCTCCTTGGCGCAAAAAAGCCCGGCATCTCGTGAGAGAGCCGGGCTTTTTTTACAACAGCGCAGGTTTTACTGAGCCAGCGTGTTGCCGATGGTCTGATCCTGGAACAGACGCGTCAGGGCATCGCTCAACACGTCGCTGACCAGACGGGTATTGGTTTCCTGATTCGGCGCCATGCCGAAACGCTGATCCAGCGAAGCGGCATAACGACCGGCGTAAGCGCGGCCATTGTTCTTCACTTCGGCACGGAATGTAGTGCTGATAGTCGCTTCAGTCACATACAGGCCTTCTTTCGGGGATTGGTACTTAAGATCCGCCAGAGTAATAGTCAGCTGTGGACCGCCGCCGTTAGGCGACGGGGTGAAGCCCAGCAACCGCACGGCAGCTTCTGCCTGAGCCTGCAGCTTGGGCACTACGTCAGCACTGGATACGCTAACGGCGCTGGTTTCCGGATACATGCCACCGCGAGTACCCAGGGTCGGGCTCGGGCGACCATCGACCACACGCACCATCACAGGCTGACCACGACCTACCGGCGCCAGCTGGGCGTTCAGCTTGGGCTGCGGGCTAAGTTGTTGCGGGCTGTGGGCACAGCCAACCAGAGTCAGACTCGTTACAGCAAGCAAACCAAACAAAATGCGACGCAGCATGCTCATCTCTCCAATGGGCCAGGCACTAAATGTGCCGCAGTATAGCGGCCTCCCAGCACCGCCAACCAGTGAAAATCGGACCGCGCCAGACATGCAATGGTTCAGCAACACCTACGTCACGATGGTGTCATGTGCGGTGTGCAGAATTGCGCCTAAACCAATCGGGAGCCACCCCATGGACTTTATCTGGTCACTCTTTGCTGCTCGCCCCCAGTACCGCAACTACGCGCGCATCGATCAACGTGGCGTTTGCTGCGCTTTCAAGCAGTGCACCCAGCCACCAGCCGGCCAGGACTGGGTTGAAGTCACGGAGCAGAATCTGTCCTGGCTGAACAAGCCACTGCCCCTCAATGCCCGCATCACCCGCCGCGCCGGACAACCTGCAGCCCGCCAGTTGCACATGGCCTGACTGCAAACCGAATAAAAGTCACTTAATACGATCAATTCCTGTCGTTTCATCGCTATAATCTTCCCCCGATTATAAGGACGTCTCCTGATCGGGCCTCGCAGCATGGCTAATCCCCGGATTAGCGCCTTCGTAATGCCCACAGAGAGCCGCCCACACAGGTCACGATTACGCAGATGCGCGTGTTGATCGGTGCTGACGGGCTCGAATATTTTGAATCCGTATCGCTCGCCAACACGCCGGATCGCATGTCTCTGACCTGCCGGTGCTGCCATCGCGCAGCCCTTTTGAGGTTGAGGTTCGCGTCTCCAAAAGAGCGCGGAAAAACGGGTTTCACTACTTCACAAGAGTGTGGCGAGCAAATGAACAGGTACGCGTTTGTAAATGCACCATTAGCATCTGACCCAGCCATTTTGAACAGGATCGATTGCTGCTGCGCAGCCTCCACGACTGGAGTCTGAAGCCTGTCCGCTACGGATTTGGTTGCACAACGGATGCCTTGACGATAGTCGAATGGCTGACCGGGCTGAAAAATGCGTTCATGCTGACTTGATGAATTCAAGCCCGTTTGGTGGCCTCCGTTGATGATGCGAAGAATTGCGAAGAATCGGACATGCAGATCCTGGCCAGGATTATCGGGACACAACTTTGAACAAAGTCCCGCTACCAGGCATCTGACCTCAGGATCGTATGCCGTCAATTTGGTGCTGCAGATTTTGGAGACGCGTTAATGGCGCATAACGAAGCAGTCGATGTGGTATTGGTTGGGGCGGGCATCATGAGTGCCACCCTCGCCGTGCTGCTCAAGGAGCTCGACCCCGGCCTCAAGCTGGAAGTCGTTGAGCTGATGGACTCTGGCGCTGCGGAGAGTTCCAACCCGTGGAATAACGCCGGTACCGGCCATGCGGGTCTGTGCGAACTCAATTACACCCCGCCGGCAGCTGATGGTTCCATCGACATCAAGAAAGCCGTGCAAATCAATACCCAGTTCGAGGTTTCCAAACAGTTCTGGGCTTACCTGACGCAAAAAGGCACCTTCGGCTCCTCGAAGAGCTTCATCAGTGCAGTGCCGCACCTGAGCTTCGTGCAGGGCGAGAAAGGCATCGCCTTCCTCAAGACCCGCTTTGAAGCCATGCGCACGCACCATGCGTTCTCGTCCATGGAATACACCGAAGACAAGGCGACCCTGGCCGAGTGGATGCCGCTGATGATGCCCGGCCGCCCTGCCAACGAGCAGATCGCCGCAACGCGGGTCATGAACGGCACCGACGTCAACTTCGGCAACCTGACCAATCAACTGCTCAAGCACCTGAGCAGCGGTCCGGATGCACAGGTCAAGTACAGCAAGCGGGTCACCGGCCTGAGCCGAAAAGGCGCTGGCTGGAGCGTCAGCATCAAGGACGTGAACAGCGGCAGCACCCGTGAAATCGACGCGAAATTCGTGTTCCTGGGCGCAGGTGGCGCGGCGTTGCCGTTGCTGCAGATGTCAGGCATCGAGGAAAGCAAAGGTTTTGGCGGCTTCCCGGTCAGCGGCCAGTGGCTGCGCTGCGACAATCCTGAAGTGGTCAAACACCATCAGGCCAAGGTCTACAGCCAGGCAGCGGTTGGCTCGCCGCCAATGTCTGTGCCGCACCTGGACACCCGCGTCGTCGACGGCAAGAAATCCCTGCTGTTCGGACCTTACGCCGGTTTCACCACCAAATTCCTCAAACACGGCTCGTTCCTCGACCTGCCGCTGTCGGTACGTCTCGCCAACATCAAACCGATGCTGGCCGTGGCCCGCGACAACATGGACCTGACTAAATACCTGGTCAGCGAAGTCATGCAGTCCATGGAACAGCGTCTTGAATCCCTGCGCCGCTTTTATCCCGAAGCGAAAGCCGAAGACTGGCGCCTGGAAATTGCAGGCCAGCGCGTGCAGATCATCAAGAAAGACCCCAAGAAAGGCGGCGTTCTGCAATTCGGTACCGAACTGGTCTCGGCCAAGGACGGTTCCCTTGCCGCACTGCTGGGTGCTTCGCCAGGAGCTTCGGTCACCGTTTCGATCATGCTGGACCTGATCGAGCGCTGCTTCCCGGAAAAAGCCCGCGGTGAGTGGGCAAGCAAACTGAATGAGATCTTCCCGGCCCGGGAAAAAGCTTTGGAAACCGACGCGCAGCTTTACGAGCGGGTCAGCACCCAGAACAACGAGCGCCTGGAACTGGTCGAGAAACACAGCGAAGCACACAGCATCGCCTGATTCTGCCGGTAAAAAAAAACGCCCCTCGGGGCGTTTTTTTTGACCGAAAAAACCTCAACCGCGAGCTTTTTCGATCAGCTCAATGTACTCGTCGGCGTTACGCTGGTCCTTGATCGTCGCAATGAAATCATTGCCTTGCTCGTCCTTGCCATCCAGGTCGTAACCGGCCTCAAGGAAGAACACCAGAAAGCGCTCGAAATCATTGACCCGCAAACCGCGGTAAGCCTTGATCAGCTTGTGCAAGGATGGCGAAGTAGCGTCAACCGGTTCGAAGAGCAGGAACGCTTTAACCTGCTCGTCACCGATCTCATCACCAATCAACTGCTTTTTATCTTTACGCATTGCGTACTCCAACTGGATCGCTGACTTGTTAACCGGCGGGCAGTTTACCCCTCGCCCGGCAAAAGCCTCAACGAGTACGCACCGCCCCAGTGTGCAGGTCGGCCCAGATATGGCCGTTGGCATAGCTCAGGAACTGGCAGTAAAGCTTCTCGTTGCGCAGCAGATCCATCAGTGTTCGATATTGCGCGACCGGGTAATAGAGATTGAGCACGCGGCTCTTGTCATCAAAGACCGGTTTCTTCAGGCTTTTGCTCTCGCCATCGAAATGAATCAGCACCTCATTGATCGTAGCGCCCTTGTTCATTGGCTTGCCTTTGAGACGCAGCAGTACCGGGGCTGTTACGGGGATTGGTGTTTGATTGGACTGACGCTGATTACCCACCACGACCGAGTACTCGGTGATCTGCAGCAATTGCTGCTGTTCGGGTTCCCCTTCACGCAGATTCAGGTCGTCTGGCGGCAGGTATTGGGCGTGCATGGGTTCAGCTGAAACAGGCGCTGCAACTGGCAGGCAGCACAACAGCGCGAGTGTTGCGCTACGGATCAAAAGCTTCATTTCGACTTCCCGCAAGGACAGGGCTGGCACTTTAGCATGCGGAAAGTCTGATCTCCGCGGGCAGGAGATCCTGTGGGAGCGAATTCATTCGCGAATGCGTTATCAAAGCCGGCCACTGTGCGTTGAATGTACCGGCCTCTTCGCGAATGAATTCGCTCCCACAAAAACACGTCCGCTATTACATCCCTTTAACCGCATAAATCCCGGCAGCATTGCGCCAGTAACCCTTGTAATCCATGCCATAACCGAAGATGTAACGGTCAATGCATGGCAAGCCTACGAAATCGGCTTTCAGGTCAGGACGCGCTTTGCGGTCATGGTCTTTGTCGATTAAAACGGCGGTGTGCACCGCTCGGGCACCGGCATGTTTGCAGAAGTCGATGATCGCGCCCAGGGTGTGACCTTCGTCGAGGATGTCGTCGATGATCAGCACGTCGCGGTCGATGAACGAAACTTCGGGCTTGGCCTTCCAGAACAGATCGCCGCCGCTGGTTTCATTGCGGTAGCGGGTAGCGTGCAGGTAGGACGCTTCCAGCGGGAAGTTCAAGTGCGTCAGCAGCTTGCCGGAGAAAATCAGGCCGCCATTCATCACGCAGAATACGACCGGATTGCGGTCAGCCAGCTCGGCATTGATATGCGCACCGACGCGAGCAATGGCCGCTTCGACTTCAGCTTCTGTGTACAGGCAGTCGGCTTCGCGCATGATTTGACGGATATGCTCGAGATCAGCGGACATGGCGCTCTCCTGGGGGCAGTGTAAGAAAAGCGGGCAAAGGTACGCATCCGCTCCAGTCAGGGCAAGCAATTCTGGACTAACGTGTCAGGAATTGTCTGAAAACACCGCAAGGCACGTAGGACAGTAACAGCTGAATAGATTAACCTAGGCCGTTTTTTTGCCCACGCCGGAGCTTTTTCCTATGCCTATTCGTGAGATCCGCCATCCGCTGATCCGCCACAAGCTCGGCCTGATGCGCCGCGCCGATATCAGCACCAAGAACTTCCGTGAGCTGGCTCAGGAAGTCGGTGCCCTGCTCACCTATGAAGCCACCTCCGATCTGCCGCTGGAGACCTACGATATCCAGGGTTGGGCGGGTACTGTCCCGGTCGAAAAGATCGCAGGCAAGAAGATCACTGTCGTACCGATTCTGCGCGCTGGTATCGGCATGCTCGACGGCGTGCTCAGCCTGATTCCGGGCGCCAAAGTCAGCGCCGTGGGTGTGGCACGCAACGAGGAAACCCTCGAAGCCCATACTTATCTGGAGAAACTGGTTCCGGAAATCGACGAACGTCTGGCCATGATCATTGACCCGATGCTCGCTACCGGCGGATCGATGGTTGCCACGATCAACCTGTTGAAAAAAGCCGGCTGCAAGGAAATCCGTGCGATGGTGCTGGTTGCTGCGCCGGAAGGTATTGCAGTAGTTGAAGCCGCCCACCCGGACGTCATGATCTACACCGCCTCCATCGACGAACGCCTCAATGAGCACGGCTACATCATCCCGGGCCTTGGCGATGCCGGTGACAAGATTTTCGGCACCAAGCAAAAGGACGCGTGATGAGGCAGGACGAGTTCAACGATCCACTGTGGCGCACCGTGCTGTCCGGTGCGCAGATGCTCTTCGTGGCATTCGGCGCGCTGGTATTGATGCCGCTGATCACAGGGCTGGACCCTAACGTCGCACTATTTACCGCTGGCCTGGGTACATTGCTGTTTCAAATCGTCACCGGGCGTCAGGTGCCGGTGTTCCTGGCGTCGAGCTTCGCGTTCATCACTCCCATTATTCTTGCCAAAGGCCAGTTCGGTCTTGCGGCAACCATGGGTGGGGTCATGGCGGCAGGTTTCGTCTATACCTTCCTCGGCCTGGCCGTGAAGATCAAAGGCACTGGCTTCATTGACCGACTGCTGCCGCCGGTGGTTATCGGTCCGGTGATCATCTCCATCGGCCTGGCGATGGCACCCATTGCCGCGAATATGGCCATGGGTAAAAGCGGCGACGGCGCGGAACTGATTCCATACAGCACCGCGATGCTGATCTCGATGCCTGCGCTGCTGACCACGTTGATCGTGGCCGTGTTCGGCAAGGGCATTTTCCGTCTGGTGCCGATTATCTCCGGCGTACTGGTGGGCTTTGCGCTGTCGTTCTACTTTGGCGTCGTCGACACGGCAAAAATCGCCGGGGCGCCCTGGCTCGCTTTGCCTGCGTTCACCGCTCCGGAGTTCAACTGGCAGGCGATTCTGTTCATCGTCCCTGTGGCGCTGGCGCCCGCCATTGAGCACATCGGCGGCGTGATCGCAGTGGGCAGCGTGACGGGCCGTGATTACCTGAAGAAGCCTGGCCTGCATCGCACGCTATTCGGGGACGGCATTGCTACCACTGCGGCGGGCCTGTTTGGCGGCCCACCCAACACCACCTACGCCGAAGTCACGGGCGCAGTGATGCTGACCAAAAACTACAACCCGAAAATCATGACCTGGGCGGCTGTGTTTGCGATCACCCTGGCATTCATCGGCAAGTTCGGTGCGCTGCTGCAAAGCATTCCGGTGCCGGTGATGGGCGGGATTCTCTGCCTGCTGTTCGGTTCGATTGCGGCGGTGGGCATGAACACCCTGATACGCCACAAGGTCGACCTGGCCGAAGCCCGCAACCTGGTGATCGTCTCGGTGACGTTGGTGTTTGGTATCGGCGGCGTGTTGATCGGAACGGGCAACGGCCCGGACGATTTCGGCCTGAAGGGTATTGCCCTGTGCGCGGTAACAGCTATCGCGCTGAACCTGCTATTGCCGGGCAATGACGGGTGGAAGAACAAGCATCTGGATGATCAGTTGCCATAACGATCCGGTTACCTGTGGGGATGTGGCCAGGTGGGAGCGAATTCATTCGCAAATGCGGCAGAACAGACGGTAGAAATATGTCGAATGTACCGGCCTCTTCGCAAATGAATTCGCTCCCACAATTGGGCACCGCATTTCAGGTCCCGAAATCCTCTTACAACATCAATGGCGCCCGCTCGCACAGTTTGTTCAATGCCGCGGCCCAGTTCGGGTCATCGTTCAGGCACGGTATCAAGGTCAACTCCTCTCCCCCGGCAGCCTTGAACTGCTCCGCACCGCGATCACCGATTTCTTCCAGCGTTTCGATGCAGTCCGCAACAAATGCCGGGCACATCACCAGCAACTTCTTCACGCCCTGAGCAGCCAGTTCTTCCAGCCGCGCTTCGGTGTAGGGTTCGATCCACTTGGCCCGGCCCAGTCGCGACTGGAACGACACCGACCACTTGCCATCGGCAATGCCCATCTGCTTCGCAAACACGGCTGCCGAACGCAGGCATTGTGCGCGATAGCAGGTAGCAAGTACTTCTGGCGAAGCGTTCTTGCAACAGTCGGCATCCTTGAAGCAGTGATTGCCGGTTGGATCAAGTTTGGTCAGGTGTCGCTCGGGCAAACCGTGGAAGCTCAGCAGCAGGTGATCATGGGGCTGCTCAAGATGAGGTTTTACGCTTGCAACCAAAGCGTCGATATATTCCGGCTGATCATAAAACGCCTGCAGTACAGAGAACTTCACGTTCAGTGACTTGGCCTTCACAACCCGTTTGGCCTCCTCGATCACCGTAGTCACCGTACTGTCGGCAAACTGCGGGTAAAGCGGAGCCAGGGTAATTTTGCTGATGCCCTGAGCTGCCAATCGGGTCAGCACGGTTTCAATGGACGGCTCACCGTAACGCATGGCCAGTTCAACCGGGCCTTGTGTCCATTCTTTAGTCATGGCCTGGTGCAAACGCTTGCTCAGCACCACCAGCGGTGAGCCTTCGTCCCACCAGATCGAGGCATAGGCATGGGCGGACTGCTCAGGTCGCTTGATCAGGATCAGCGACACCAGCAGCCGACGAACCGGCCACGGCAAATCAATGACGTAGGGGTCCATCAGGAACTGGTTGAGATAACGGCGAACATCAGCCACAGACGTGGAGGCTGGTGAACCCAGATTGACCAGCAACAGCGCGTGATCGGTCATGCAACATCCTATTTCAGTGGCGGCCGAGGAAATCGTCCAGGGCGGCGTGCAGTTCAGTAAATTTGAATGTGAAACCGGCCTCTTCCAGTCGGGCAGGTCGAGCGCGTTGACCGCCCAATAGCAAAACAGACAATTCGCCTAACAGGATTTTCAAGGCCAGTGCAGGCAACGGCATGAAGGCAGGACGGTGCAGGACACCGGCAAGTGTTTTGGCAAACTCATGATTGCGGACCGGGTGGGGAGCGCAAAGATTATAGGGGCCCTGCGCGTCACTCTTGTGCAACAGAAAATCAATCGCGGCGATTTGGTCTTTGATGTGTATCCACGGCATCCACTGCCGACCGTTGCCGATGGGCCCGCCCATGCCGAATTTGAAGGGCGGCAGCAGCCGCTGCAACAGACCGCCATCACTGGAGAGCACAAGGCCGGTCCGAATGATCACCACTCGCACGCCCAGGGCCTCGGCTCGCTGCGCGGTTTCCTCCCAGGCGTCGCACAGATGACTGGCGAAATCTTCTTTCACCGGCAGAGAAGTTTCGTCCAGCTCACGCTCGCCACCGTCGCCGTACCAACCCACTGCCGAGCCACTGATCAGCAGCTGTGGCTTCTGCGAACGTTGCTCCATCCAGCTCAGCAATTGCTCGGTCAAACCAATACGGCTGTCCCACAATTGGGTTCGGCGCTTGCGCGTCCAGGGCCGGTCAGCAATGGGCGCACCTGCAAGATTGACCACCGCGTCCAGCGGTTGATCATTCAACTCACTGAGTTGGGCGATACCTCGCACTCCGCTGCCACACAATCGCGGTACTTCATCAGGCCTGCGGCTCCAGACCGTGATCTGATGACCCTGTTGAGTCCAGAACTGGCAGAGTTGTCGTCCTATCAGACCAGTACCGCCGGTCAGCAATATGTGCATGGCAGGTTTCCTTGCGTGGCGTTCACGAGCTTTCGGTAGTCTATTTTTTATGCGTCAACAGATGGCTTATGAACCATAGGCCAAACATTGCCATGAAGCGTCCGGACTGTCCGTATGGATAGTTGCATGTCGCCTTCAAGTATCAGATTTTAGATCTCGAGCCGTACGAGTCAGGCTATGCAGGCCCCAAGCTGTAATCGAAGCAAGTTATACCAAAAAACAATATTGTACAGGTTTTAACTACGGCGTAGTCTGTGCAGACAAGGTAACGAGGCCCCTATGACTGTACCTATCGCAATCATCGGTACCGGCATCGCCGGACTCTCCGCGGCCCAAGCGCTCCATGCTGCCGGGCACTCGGTTCATCTTTTCGACAAAAGCCGCGGCAGTGGCGGAAGGATGTCCAGCAAACGCAGTGATGCAGGCTCGCTCGATATGGGCGCGCAATATTTCACTGCTCGCGACCGACGCTTCATGGCCGCGGTGCAGCAGTGGCAACTTCAGGGTTGCGCGGCTCAATGGACGCCATCACTTTACAACTCCCATGCCGGCCAGCTCAGCCCGTCACCCGACGAACAGGTTCGCTGGGTCGGCCAACCCGGCATGAGCGCCATCACTCGCGCCATGCTGGGCGACTTGCCGGTGTCGTTCTCCTGCCGGATCACCGAAGTCTTTCGGGGCGAGCAGCACTGGAGCCTGCAAGACGCAGAGGGCCAGAGTCACGGTCCATTCAGCCATGTGATCATCGCCACGCCCGCTCCTCAGGCAACGGCATTATTGGCGAGCGCGCCAAAACTTGCGGGTGCTGCCGCCAGCGTAAAAATGGACCCGACCTGGGCCGTGGCGCTGGGATTCAGTAGCGCATTGCAAACGCCTATGGAAGGCTGCTTCGTACAGGACAGCCCCATTGACTGGCTTGCCCGAAATCGCAGCAAGCCCGGGCGCGACACCACTCTGGACACTTGGGTGCTGCACGCTACCAGCGCCTGGAGCCGACAGCACATCGACATGCCCAAGGAAGAAGTCATCGAGCATTTGCACGGCGCGTTTGCCGAACTGATTGGCTGCGCAGTGCCTGCACCGACATTCAGCCTGACGCACCGCTGGCTCTATGCCCGCCCTGCCACGGCTCACGAATGGGGTGCGCTTTCAGATCCTGATCAGGGCATTTATGTGTGCGGCGACTGGTGCTTGTCAGGCCGCGTCGAAGGCGCCTGGCTCAGCGGCCAGGAGGCAGCGCGTCGCTTGCTGGAACACCTCAATTGAACCGCCTCAATCCGCGCAAGCTGCTGCTGTCGAAATGGACAGCCGCCCAGCCGGTCAACCGCGAAAAGCATTTTCTGGTCACTGAGTTGTTTCGCGACGACGAAGGCACAGTCCTCGAGATCGAGCTGCAAGCGGTGCTGACACAACGCAGTGAACGCTTGCCCTGGCAGACGTTGCAGGACGCTGACACCTGGAAGATGGGTTGGAAGTAATGCAACTCGGGGAGCCGGTGCGGAGAAACAGGCACTCCGCGTTATCGTTCATCGCGAGCAAGCTCGGCTCCCACAGGTTCTGCACCATCCAGTGAAACCGCATCACCCCCCCCCGTACAAACCCTATACAAACCATTTGACTTGTACAGCATTGAACCTATGATGAACCGAAGTTGTACAGCGAATAACCTCTGTACAATTATGTTCCGAGGTTTGCATGCTTTCTCCAGCAGTCCATAAACCGAAACTCGGCATCAGTGCCTGCCTCATGGGCGACGAGGTACGGTTCAATGGTGGTCATAAAGAATCCCATTTATGCACCCGCGAGCTGAGTCGATATTTCGAGTTCGTCACCGCGTGCCCGGAAGTGGCCATCGGCATGGGCATCCCCCGCGAACCCATCCGTCTGGTAGGCGATGCGCAAAGCCCTCAGGCTGTCGGAACGGTAAACAAAGCGCTGAACGTTACCCAGCCTCTGGCCGACTACGGGGTAAAGATGGCCGAGGAGCTGGGGGATATCTGCGGCTATATCTTTATGCAGAAGTCGCCGTCCTGTGGGCTTGAGCGAGTCAAGGTCTACACGGAAAACGGCGCTCCCGTTGAGGGAGGTGGACGCGGGATTTATGCTCAGGCGTTTTGCGAACTGCACCCCAATCTCCCGGTAGAAGAAGACGGCCGCCTCAACGACGCGGTGTTGCGCGAGAACTTCATCACCCGCGTGTTTGCCTATGCCGCGTGGCAAGACTTGCTCAAGGCAGGTATCACGCGCCGCAGCCTGACCGAATTTCACTCGCGTTATAAATATCAGCTCATGGCCAACGACCCGGTGCAGTACAAAGTACTGGGCAATTTTCTGGGCAGCATGGGCCGCAGCGATCCCAACGAGATCGCACCGCGCTATTTCAGCGACTTGATGGCGGCCCTGAAAAAACCCGCTACCCGCCGCACCCATACCAATGTCCTGCAGCACATCAGCGGCTATCTGAAACAGACCCTGAGCGCGGCGGACAAGCAGGAAATGCAGCAAATCATCGCCCAATACCATCAAGGCATCGTGCCGTTGATCGTGCCCTTGACGCTGCTCAAACACCACTTCCGCCAACATCCTGATCCTTACGTGGCCTTGCAGGTTTACATGCAGCCGCACCCGGAAAACCTCAGCCTGCGGAATGCGATCTGAACATGAACAACACACTGCATGTGATCCCTGCGCCCGAGCCAACCGATGAAGACCCGGGGGTTGAAGGCGGCTGGTTGCCGATACGGGAAGTCGCCCGTCAGACCGGAGTCAACGCAGTCACGTTGCGTGCGTGGGAACGTCGCTATGGGCTGATCGTGCCGCACCGTACGCCGAAAGGGCATCGACTGTATTCCGGCGAGCATGTCCAACGGGTGATGAACATTCTCACCTGGCTCAATCGTGGCGTATCGGTCAGCCAGGTAAAAAACCTCATCGACAGCCGCCAACCGGACACCAGCGTCGCCGGCAACGATTGGGACGATTTGCGTCACAACCTGATCAAGGCCATCAGCGAACTGGCAGAGCGCAGGGTTGACGACCTGTTCAACCAGGCCATGTCGCTTTACCCACCGCGAACTGTCTGCGAACAACTGTTGATGCCGTTGCTGACAGAGCTTGAATTTCGCTGGCAGGGACACTTCGGCGGGCAAATGGAGCAGGTGTTCTTCTACTCCTGGCTGCGCAGCAAATTCGGTGCCCGGATTTACCACAATAACCGTCAGCTCAGCGGTAAGCCGTTATTGCTGGTCAACCATTCTGATTCACCGCTGGAGCCGCACCTGTGGCTCAGCGCGTGGCTGATCAGCAGCGCCGATTGCCCGGTTGAGGTTTTCGATTGGCCGCTGCCCAACGGTGAACTTTCGCTGGCTGCCGAGTTGCTTAAACCGCGAGCGGTATTGCTGTATTCCAGCAAAGCATTGAATCCCGGCCAGCTCCCAAAATTGCTCAGTAACGTTCAGTGCCCCACCGTACTTGCCGGTGCCTGTGTCCGTATACATTGCGACGACCTCGCCATGACGATCAACAAGATAGAAGGCCTGCACCTGGCCGAAGACCCGCTGGGCGCCCTCGCTGCTTTGCAGCTACTGGATCTTATCTAAGGAATAAACATGCAACTGCTATGGCTGCGCAGCGATTTGCGCATTCACGACAATACCGCCCTGACCGCTGCCATGGAGCAGGGTCCGGTGGTGGCTGTTTACCTGATCAGCCCCACGCAATGGCGCAGCCACGACGACGCCCCCTGCAAAGTAGATTTCTGGCTGCGCAATCTGGTCGAGCTGCAAAAAGCCTTGGGCGAATTGAACGTGCCATTGCTGATCCGCGAGGCCGACAGCTGGGATGAAGCACCACGAGTGCTGCTGGAACTGTGTCGCGAGCACAATATCCAGTCCGTACATGCCAACGAAGAATACGGTATCAACGAAACCCGCCGGGACGCCGCCGTCGCCGATGCGCTTGAGGACGCCGACATTCAGTGGCGCAGCTATCTGGATCAGCTGTTTTTCAAACCTGGCACGGTGCTGACCAAGACAGGCACCTACTTCCAGGTGTTCAGCCAGTTCCGCAAAGTCTGCTACGCCCGCATGCACCAAGCCATGCCGCCGCTGATTCACTTGCCGAAACCTCAGGCAGCGCTGGATATAAAAAGTGATCGCGTACCCGAACAGGTAGAGGGATTCGCCACGCCTCCTCAGGCACTGCAAGCCTTGTGGCCTGCTGGTGAGGACGAAGCGCGTCGGCGACTGGCCGCCTTCAGCGATGAGCAGATTGATTACTATCGCTCCGAGCGTGACTTTCCGGCCAAACCCGGCACCAGTCAGTTGTCGGCTTACCTGGCTGCTGGCGTGATATCGCCGCGCCAATGCCTGCATGCGGCCTTGAGCAGCAATCAGGGTGAGTTCGAGACAGGCAGCGTCGGCGCAGTCACCTGGATCAACGAGTTGCTCTGGCGTGAATTCTACAAACACATTCTGGTGGGCTTCCCTCGAGTATCGCGGTATCGCGCTTTTCGCCCGGAAACCGAAGCACTGAAATGGCGTGACGCCCCCGAGGAGCTGGCTGCCTGGAAAGAGGCGCGCACAGGCCTGCCGATCATTGACGCCGCCATGCGCCAGTTGCTGGAAACCGGCTGGATGCATAACCGCCTGCGCATGGTCGTGGCGATGTTCCTGACCAAGAATCTGCTGATTGACTGGCGCGAAGGCGAACGCTTTTTCATGCAGCACCTGATCGACGGCGATCTGGCCGCCAATAACGGTGGCTGGCAGTGGAGTTCGTCGACGGGTACCGATTCATCGCCCTATTTCCGGATATTCAATCCCCTGTCGCAATCCGAGAAATTCGACCCTGAAGGCCTGTTCCTGAAGAAGTGGTTGCCCGAACTGGCCGACCTCAACAAAAAGGAAGTGCATAACCCGGCGGCGTCTGGCGGCCTGTTTGGTGTGGCTAGTTATCCCAAACCGATTGTCGACCTCAGCAGCAGCCGCGCCCGCGCGTTGGCTGCGTTCAAGGCTTTGCCTCATCGCCAGCCCGCGGCAGAGGTTACCGATGACTGATTTCCTGCGGCGCTTTGCTCATGAATTTGCAGCTCTGGACAAGAACAGTCTGGATCGCCTCGGCGAACTGTACAGCGACGATGTGCAGTTCACCGACCCGTTGCACCAGATTCATGGGCTGCCGCAGATGCGTCGTTATTTCGCCGAATTGTACGCCAATGTCAGCGATCTGCGTTTTGACTTTCATGGGTTTGACCAGGTCAGCGAGGGCAGCGGTTATCTGCGCTGGACAATGAGCTACTCCCATCCGCGCCTTGTCAGAGGAAAGTCGATCCGGGTTGAGGGCTGCTCGCATCTGCTCTGGCGCGACAAGGTTTATCAACATCGTGACTATTTCGATGCAGGCGCTTTGCTGTACGAGCACTTGCCGATCATGGGCCAGCTGATTGCCTGGCTGAAAAGGAGATTGGGATGAGTGATTCGAACGTGCGACGTATCTGGTTGACCGGTGCCAGCAGCGGCATTGGCCTGGCGCTCGCTGAAGAGCTGCTCGTCGCCGGTCACAAGCTGGCGCTGACGGCTCGAACTCTAGGCCCGCTCGAAGAGCTGGACCGACGTTTTCCCGGGCAAGTCTTGCTCGTACCGGGGGATTTGACCGATGGCGAACAAATCACTGCCATCGGTGATCGCATTGGCCAGACGTGGGGAGCCCTGGACAGCGCAATCATCAACGCTGGTACCTGCGAATACATCGACACCAACCATTTCGATGCCGCGCTGCTTGAGCGAGTGGTTCGTACCAATCTGCTGGCCAGTTCCTACTGCGTGCAAGAAGCACTGTTGCTGCTGCGCAAAGGCAACAAGCCGCATCTGGTGGGCGTGTGCAGTTCGGTGACCTATCTGCCGCTCACCCGCAGTGAGGCTTACGGCGCATCCAAGGCCGGCATGCGTTATTTGTTCGAATCCCTGCGAATCGATCTGGCCCACGAAAATATCGACGTCACCGTCGTCAGCCCAGGCTTTGTCGATACCCCGCTGACCGCTAAAAACGACTTCGCCATGCCCATGCGCTGGCCGGTCAAAAAAGCCGCGAAATACATCTCCGAGCGCTTGCAGCGGACGCGTCGCCCGATGGAAATCGCATTCCCCGGATTGTTCATTTTGACTCTGCGTTTATTGGCGCTGCTCCCTACCCGTCTGCAACTTGCGTTAGGCAAACGCATGGCCCGCTCAGCGGCTCAACACAAGGACGCCCAATGAAGATCGCCATCATCGGCAGTGGTATTGCGGGCCTGACCAGCGCTTATCTGCTCAACCGTTCTCACGACATCACGGTGTTCGAGGCGGCAGACTGGATTGGCGGGCATACCCATACCGTTGATGTAAACGTGAATGGCCGCGATTACGCCATTGATACCGGCTTTATCGTGTTCAACGACTGGACCTATCCAAATTTCATCCGCTTGCTCGGCCAACTGGACGTTACCTTCAAGCCCACCGAAATGAGCTTCTCCGTCACCGATCCTAAGACCCGGACCGAATACAACGGTAATAACCTAAACAGCCTGTTTGCCCAGCGCAGCAACCTGTTGTCCCTGAGTTTCTGGGGCATGCTGCGCGACATTCTGCGCTTTAACCGCGAAGCGCTGGCCGATCTGGAAAGCCAGCGGATCGCTCAAGACACCACCCTGGGTGAGTACCTGCGCAGCCGCGGTTACGGCGAGCGCTTTATTGATCACTACATCGTGCCCATGGGCGCGGCGATCTGGTCCATGTCCCTGGCAGACATGCTCGCCTTCCCGTTGCAATTCTTTGTGCGTTTTTTCAAGAATCATGGCTTGTTATCCGTCAGCAATCGGCCGCAATGGTGCGTCATCGAAGGCGGTTCCAGCCGCTACATCGAGCCGTTGACAGCGTCGTTTGCCGAGCGGATTCGTTTGTCGTGCCCGGTCAATCGCGTTGAGCGGGATGCAGAAGGCGTGACCGTTCACAGCGCCGCAGGCAGTGAGCGCTTTGACAAAGTCGTGTTTGCCTGCCACAGCGATCAGGCCCTGAAAATGCTTGCACAACCGAGCGCCGCCGAGCAGGAAATCCTGGGTGCCCTGCCCTACGCCGAAAATGACGTGGTGCTACACACAGACACCCGCCTGTTGCCCAAGCGACCGCTGGCCTGGGCCAGCTGGAACTATCGACTCGGCGGCGGCAAGCAACAATTGGCCGCTGTGACCTATGACATGAACATCCTGCAGGGCATCGACAGCGACACGACCTTTTGCGTCAGCCTCAATCAGACCGAAGCCATCGACCCGAACAAAATTCTTGCCCGCTACACCTACTCCCATCCGCAGTACAGCCTGGCAGGCGTAGACGCTCAGGCGCGCTGGCCTGAACTGGATGGCGTTAACCATACCTGGTTTTGCGGCGCTTACTGGGCTAATGGCTTTCATGAAGACGGCGTGGTCAGCGGCCTTCGGGTTGCCTCGGCGTTGGGCGAATCATTGTGAACAGCGCCCTGTACAGCGGCTGGATAGCCCACCGGCGCTTTGCGCCGCGGGTTCATGACTTTCGTTATCGGATCGGCCTGCTGTATCTGGATCTGGATGAACAGCGCGAGGTATTGAAAGCCTCTCCCCTCGCAGGTAAAAGTCGCTGGTCGCCGTTTTCATTCCGGGAGACGGATTACCTGCGTGAATTTACGCGCAAAGGCATACCGCTGACAGACGCTGTTCGTGAACGCGTCGGCCAAGCCATAGGTCATGTTCCGCAGGGCAAAATCTGCCTGCTGACTCAAGCGCGCAGTTGGGGCCTGGCCTTTAATCCAGTGAGCTTTTTTTATTGCTTTGAAGAGGATGGCGCGCTGGCGGCTATTCTCTGTGAGGTCAGCAATACACCGTGGCGCGAGCGCTACCACTATGTATTGCCTGCCGACGGTGAAGGTCATCAGCACTTCGCCGTAGCCAAGGCCTTCCACGTTTCGCCGTTCCTGCCCCGCGATCTTGAATACCGGATGAGTTTCAGTCCGCCCGGCGAGCGTCTCGGCGTTCACATGGCAGACTGGCAAGGCGATCTGAAAATGTTCGACGCCACGCTTAACCTGCAACGCCGGGACCTGACAAGAAGCAATCTGCATCGTTATTTACTGGCTTTTCCATGGATGACCGCCAAGACCTGCCTGGCGATTTACTGGCAAGCATTACGTCTATTTTTGAAACGTGTTCCACTTTTTTCTCATCAGGCCGCTGACGGCGACTACCGCACTGCCGCCACGCAATTGAAGGGTAAACCCCATGAAAAGCAGTAGCAGTTTTTCGGCCAATCTGGGCACCAACAGCCTGACCGCCAACATCCTGCGGCGCGGCGTGCTACGCCAGCTTGCCCGGTTGCGCAGCGGCCAACTGGTCGTCAATGAAGGCGATGAGCGCCATGTATTCGGCGTGGCAGGGGCCGTTGTCCAGGGCGAGATCCAGATTCTCGACTCAGCCACCTGGGGCATGGTCGCCAGTAATGGCTCCATTGGCGCAGGCGAAGCCTACATCCATGGCTACTGGACCTCGCCGGACCTGACTGCCGTCATCAGGGTTTTCGTCAGCAACCTGGATGTGCTGGACGCGATGGAAGGCGGAATAGCACGGCTGGGCCGCCCCTTCATTCAGGCGTTGCACTGGCTGAATCGCAATACCCGTGAAGGCTCGCAAAAAAATATCGCCGCCCATTACGATCTGGGCAACGAGCTGTTCAAGCAGTTTCTTGACCCCACCATGATGTATTCGGCGGCGCAGTTCCTGACGCCTGAAGACACGCTGGAACAGGCTCAGTTGAACAAGCTGGAACGAATTTGCCAGAAGCTGGCGTTGAAACCCGAGGACCACCTGCTGGAAATCGGTACCGGCTGGGGCAGCATGGCGATTTACGCTGCGCAGCACTATGGCTGCAAAGTCACCACGACGACACTGTCCCAAGAGCAGTTCGCCTACACCGAGGAGCGAATTGCGACGCTGGGCCTGAAAGATCAGATCACCCTGCTGCTCAAGGACTATCGGGACCTTACCGGACAGTTCGACAAGCTGGTCTCGATTGAAATGATTGAAGCGGTCGGCCACCGGTTTCTGCCAACTTACTTCAAGCAATGCGCCCACCTGCTCAAGGACAACGGCCTGATGTTGCTGCAAGCCATCACCATCCGCGAGCAGCGCTACGAACAGGCCAAAGGCAGTGTCGACTTTATCCAGCGCTATATTTTTCCCGGTGGCGCGCTGCCGTCGGTGCACAAAATGCTGGAAATTGTCGGTCGCGACACTGACATGAACCTGCTGCACATGGAGGATTTTGGCCTGCATTACGCGCGCACCCTGCGCATCTGGCATGACAACTTCCGCCACGCTCATGGTTACCTCGCAGAGCTGGGCTACGACGACTACTTCCTGCGGCTGTGGGAGTTTTACCTGTGCTACTGCGAGGGTGGTTTCCTGGAACGTACCATCGGCACCGCGCAGTTGCTGCTGGCCAAACCCTGCGCATCGCCACAGCCGCTGTTGGGCCGCTTCAATGCTTAAGCAGATCGCCAATGCCGTGCTTTTCCAGCTCGGCTGGTTTGCCTGCGTGCTGGGCGGTAATAGTTATTGGCTGTTGATCCCGGTTGGCGTCCTGCTCATTCATCTGCTGTGGATAAGTTCGTGGACGGCCGAAGGTAAATTATTGCTGTGGATAACCGGCCTGGGCACCTTGCTGGACAGCGGGCTGATGCTGCTCGGTGTCTTCGACTTTGGCAGCCAGGGCTTGCTGATCCCGCTGTGGCTGATTCTGCTGTGGGCAGTATTGGGCACTACGCTCAGGCATTGCCTGGCCTGGACCGCAAAACCATGGTGGCGCGCCAGTATCCTTGGAGCGATTGGCGGGCCGATGTCGTATTACGCCGGTTCGCAGCTGGCTGGCGTGCAGCTGCCGCTGGGTTTATGGCCGAGCATGGCACTGCTGGCGGTGCTATGGGCCGTGGTATTTGCGCTGCTGCAATGGCTATCCGGTCGATTGCTCACCGGTCATTCAGTCAACATGCCCGCCTCGCGCTGACATACACTGCGCGCCTATGACTGCCACCCTGATCCCGACCCGCCCGATTCCCACAGAAACCGCCATCACCTGCTCAACCTGCGCAGCCTGTTGCTGCCAGCTTGAAGTCATGCTGATTACGGACACCGGCGTGCCTGAACGCTTTATCGATACCGACGACTGGGGCGGCGAAGTCATGCTGCGGCTGGACGACGGCTGGTGCGCCGCGCTGGATCGCAATACGATGATGTGCACCATCTATGAGAAACGTCCCCTGATCTGCCGGGAGTTCGAGACCGGTTCAGAGGAGTGCATGCATGAAAGGCTGGGGATTGAAGGGGCTTATTTGTAGCGGTATTGCCAAGGCCGTATTTGCGGCGCTCTTATCGCGAGCAAGCTCAGCTCCCACAGGGGAACACGGTTAGCTGTAGGAGCCGAGCTTGCTCGCGATGGCGTCAGAGCGGCATCGTGTAATGCAATGCGTAGCTCTCAATACCGTCGTTTGGCTCTTTGATACCGGCGTTCGAGTAGTGGGTCGCACGGATGCCCACTTCATGACCGCCGTTGAAGCGCACGCCAAAGCCGATACGGTCTTCAAAGTTGAAAGCCGAACCCAGCTTGTTGTCTTCGATTTGCGTATTGGAGAATACAGCGACACCGATACCGGCTTCGATGTACGGCTTCACGTTCTGGCCAGCGAATTCGTAAACGAATACCGGTGAGAACGAAAGGCTGTTGTTGCTGGAACGCTTGTCGCCATCCCAGTACGTGTAAGCGCCATCCCAATAACCGGTCAGGCGACCTACGTCGCTCTGCAACCAGCTTTTATCCCAATCAAACTTCATGCCCAGGCGGTAAGTCTGGGTCGTCTGGCCCGTCTGACCGACCGAAAACTCAACGCCAGCGGCTTGAGTAAGTGAAGTTTGCCCCATCAACGCAGCCGCAAGCGCAGCCAAACACAACAGACGCTTCATCAGAAACTTCCTATTTCGAATGCAATTATTAGGTGTTTTTGCAGATAACCGACTTGCTATAGAAATCCGGCGTGGAACGTTAGTTCCAATGCCAAGCAAAGCTTTTCACGATTTTTTTACAAATCGAAGAATCGCACATTGTCAGATTTTTTCCATAGTGTAGGTAGGATGTTTCCGAAATTATACAAATCAGCGCTGGTCCAGAACTGCGTTTCCTGGGCGTGTCCATCGTGCAGAAGGCCGTGCTGAGTCAATAATCGCTGGAGCTGGCGAGCCACGGCGTGACCGGTGTCGATCAAGATGACCGATTCCGGAATAATTTCCCGCAGCAGAGGTTTGAGGAAGGGATAGTGGGTACAGCCGAGGATGATCGTGTCACAGCCCTCGGCGAGAAGCGGTTCGACATAGCCCCGCAGCAAGGCACGAATGGTCGGGCTGAACAGGTCGCCCGCTTCGATCAGTTCCACCAGGCCGGGGCACGGCTGCGTCACGACCCGTACATCACCGGCGAAACGGTCGAGCAAGGCGGCGAACTTCGCGCTTTGCAAAGTACCGGTGGTAGCGAGCACCCCAACCACACCACTGCGGGTCGCAGCCGCCGCCGGTTTGACCGCAGGCTCCATTCCGATAATCGGCCAGTCAGGATAATGTTCACGCAATTGAGCGGCGGCAGCGGCAGTCGCGGTGTTGCAGGCCAGCACCAGTGCCTTGGCCCCTTGCTCGCGAAAGAATTGCGCGATGATCATGCAGCGTTCGCGGATGAACTCCGGGGTTTTCTCTCCGTAAGGGATATGCCCGCAGTCCGCGACGTACAGCAGCGACTCGTTGGGTAACAGGTTGTGAATCTCGCCCAGCACCGACAAGCCACCTACGCCGGAATCAAATACGCCCACCGGCGCATCGCTGGCTTTACTCATGCTGCCCTGCACCGCAGACGCTACACCCCGGATCACGCTTGACCTTCAATTCACGAAAGCGGGTGCTCAGCGCGTCAATCAACAACAAACGCCCCACCAGCGGCTCACCGAAACCGACTAGTACTTTGAGTGCTTCAAGGGCCTGCAGGCTGCCGACCAATCCCACGAGAGGCCCGATCACACCGGCTTCGCTACAGGTCAGCTCGGCTTCGCTGCCGTGACCATATAAGCAGTGATAGCAAGGGCTTTCAGGTCGACGTGGATCGAACACCGACAACTGCCCTTCCAGGCGAATCGCCGCACCGCTGACCAAGGGTTTTCTGGCCGCCACACAGGCGGCATTGACCGCACCACGAGTCGCGAAATTGTCTGAGCAATCGAGTACCAGATCGACACCCTCGACGGCCGTCGCCAGGGAATCGACATCCAGCGCGGCGCGATGAGGGACAAGAGATATCTCAGGATTGATTGCAGTCAGACGAGCGATGGCCGAATCCACCTTGCTCTGCCCGACTGTCTGGCTGTCGTGAATAATCTGGCGTTGCAGGTTCGTCAGGTCAACGGTATCGAAGTCGGCCAGGTGCAATTCGCCAACACCTGCGGCGGCCAGATACAAGGCAACGGGAGAGCCGAGGCCGCCGAGGCCCACGATCAGCACCCGGCTTTGCTTGAGTTTGAACTGGCCTTCGATGTCGACATGCTGCAACAGAATCTGTCGGCTATAGCGCAACAGTTCCTGATCACTCAGCACGGCAGACGCCCAAAGGTAATGCGCTCATGGTCGCCCAGGTCCCGGCGGGTCTGAATCTTCTCGAAACCATGGCGGCTCAACAGCTCACGGACCGCTGCACCCTGGTCGTAGCCATGCTCCAGCAGCAACCACCCATCGTCGTTCAAGTAGTTCGGTGCTTGCTCGATGATCATGCGTAGATCATCCAGACCATCCGACCCGGCCACCAGCGCGCTGCTGGGCTCGAAACGCACATCGCCCGCCGCCAGATGCGGATCTTCGGCAGCGATGTACGGCGGGTTACTGATGATCAGATCAAAGCGCTGACCTTCAAGAGAGCTGAACCAGTGACTGCTCAGCACCCTGGCGTTGTCCAGATGCAGACGTTGACGATTGCGCTCGGCCAACGCGACGGCTTCTAGCACCCGATCCACCGCCGTCACTTGCCAGACTGGACGCTCGCTGGCCAATGCCAATGCAATCGCTCCAGTACCGGTGCCCAGGTCAAGCACGCGAGTGGGTGCAAATGCAGGCACCAGCTCCAACGCGGCTTCAACCAGCATTTCGGTTTCAGGACGCGGAATCAATGTATGAGGCGCGACGTCAAGATCCAGCTTCCAGAACCCCTGCTGCCCCAGAATGTAGGCCACGGGTTCACCGGTACGACGGCGCTGCAGATGGGAAGCAAAGGTCAGTGCGGCTTCGCTGCTGACAATTCGCTCCGGCCAGGTGTGCAGGAAACTGCGCGGTTTACCCAGCGCAGCCGCCAGAAGCAGTTCAGCATCAAGACGGGCAGTTGGTGAATCAGGAAGCTCGGCGCTTCTTAACAGGCTGGCGATGATGGTCATTTACTCACCCAGTGCCGCTAGTTGGTCTGCCTGATATTCGGCAAGTAGCGGCTCTATCACTGCATCGACACCACCGGCTAAAACTTCATCCAGCGAATACAAGGTCAAATTCACGCGGTGATCCGTTACTCGCCCCTGAGGGAAGTTATAAGTCCGGATACGCTCGGATCGATCACCCGAGCCCACCAGCAGTTTACGCTCACTGGCAATGGCATTGGCAGCGGCGCTGGTTTGCTGGTCGTTCAGTTTGGCAGATAGCCAGGACATCGCACGGGCACGGTTCTTGTGCTGCGAGCGCTCTTCCTGGCACTCGACGACAATACCCGACGGAAGGTGAGTAATGCGAATCGCCGAGTCAGTCTTGTTGACGTGCTGACCACCCGCGCCCGATGAACGATAGGTGTCAACACGCAGGTCCGCAGGGTTGATTTCGATTGCCTGTTGCTCGTCCGGCTCAGGCAGAACGGCTACTGTGCAGGCGGAAGTATGGATACGACCCTGGGATTCTGTTTCCGGAACCCGCTGCACGCGATGCGCACCGGACTCGAATTTGAGCTTGCCGTAAACGTTCTCGCCTTCAACCCGGGCAATCACCTCTTTATAGCCGCCATGCTCGCCTTCGTTTTCGGACAGAATCTCTATCCGCCAACCACGGCGCTCGGCATAACGCGAATACATGCGGAACAGGTCGCCGGAGAAAATAGCCGCCTCGTCGCCACCGGTCCCGGCGCGAATTTCGAGGAAAACGTTACGCCCGTCATTCGGGTCCTTGGGCAGCAGCATGCGTTGCAGTTGGCTTTCCAGATCGGCCAGCAACTGCTTGGTCTCGCGGACTTCCTCCACCGCCATTTCACGCATGTCCGGATCACTGTCCTTGAGCAATGCCTGAGCACCGTCCAGATCAGCCAAGGCCTTGAGCAGCTGTTTATAAGCAGCAACGATTGGCTCTACTTCAGCGTATTCCCTTGAGTACGCACGAAACCTGGTCTGATCCGAAATAATCTCGGCATCGCCAAGCAACGCGGTCAGTTCCTCGAAACGATCGCTGAGGATATCGAGTTTGTTGAGCAGTGAGGCTTTCATTGCGGGGGTTTATCCGTCGAGCCCTCACCGAGGGCAAAAAGTTCCTGGGCCATGGCCAGCGCGTCGAGGCGGCCTTCGGCAGAGAGTTTTTTCAACTGCACGCTCGGCGCGTGCAATAACTTGTTGGTCAACCCGCGCGCCAGCTGCACCAGCACGTCTTCGGCGTTGCCGCCGTTGGCCAGCATACGCTGGGCCTTGAGTAATTCTTCGTCGCGCAATCGCTCGCTTTGCTGGCGATAAGCCCTGAGCACGTCCACTGCGGCCAGTTCACGCAGGCGGAACATGAATTCATTGGCGCCCGTCGAGACCAGCTCTTCGGCTGCCATGGCAGCGCCCTGGCGACTCTTGAGGTTCTCGGCGACCACTTCATGCAAGTCGTCAACGGTGTACAGATACACGTCGTCCAGCTCGCCGACTTCGGGCTCGATGTCCCGTGGCACAGCGATATCGACCATGAAGATCGGCTTATGTTTGCGCAGCTTCAGGGCACTTTCAACTGCGCCCTTACCAAGAATCGGCAGTTGGCTGGCCGTCGAGCTGATCACAATGTCGCTATTGACCAGCTCTGCCGGGATGTCAGAGAGCAATACCGCGTGAGCGCCGAACTCGGCAGCCAGAATACTCGCCCGCTCAAGGGTCCGGTTGGCAACCACGATGCGCTTGACGCCAAGGTCATGCAAATGACGCGCAACCAACGTGATGGTTTCACCCGCGCCGATGAGCAAAGCCTGGCTGCGTTGCAAATCACTGAAAATCTGTTTCGCCAGACTGACAGCGGCAAAAGCCACGGAAACCGGGTTTTCACCAATAGCCGTATCGGTACGTACCTGCTTGGCAGCGCTGAACGTGGCCTGAAACAGTCGGCCCAGCAACGGACCGATGGTGCCGGCTTCCCGGGCCACGGCGTAGGCGGACTTCATCTGACCGAGAATCTGCGGCTCACCCAATACCAGCGAGTCGAGCCCGGAGGCGACTCGCATCATGTGACGAACAGCCGCATCGTCGGCGTGCACATAAGCACTCGCGCGCAGCTCATCCAGGCTCAAATGGTGATATTCGGCCAGCCAGGCGAGCACCGTCTCAGAACCGATCTGGTCCTGTTCGATGTACAACTCGCTACGATTACACGTAGAAAGGATCGCAGCTTCGCGGCTATTGGTAAGGCGGCAAAGCTGCTGCAAGGCCTCAACCAGCTGCTCTGGCGTAAATGCCACGCGCTCGCGGACGTCTACTGAGGCAGTCTTATGGTTGATACCAAGTGCAAGGAAGGCCATTCAAGGTCGCTGATGGTGACGTGAAGCCGACAATTGTCCTACTTCAATAGACTCAGAACAACCACCGTTGACTATTGTCCTAATAGACTCACGCTGCAAACGCCCCGAAATGGCGCTTACGGCATAAACAAATATGCGTTCCGGCAGTTTTCCAACCGGCTGTGGGTTTGCTCCCAGCCTTGTGTCATGATGCTCAAAACCGCAGGTAAGTCGTCCCTTCTTATATATGAATAGATCCTCCGCGCTGTTTCTCGCCCTAGTCTTTCTCAGCGGTTGCCAGTCCATGGCTCCGGTTCAGCCGCAGACTACTCCTGCGCCGAAAGACACCGCCCCCGCACCTGAAGCCAAGCCTCAGGTCTACGGCTCGTTCACTCAGGAAACCCTCGTCAGCCTGCTGAGCGCGGAACTGGCTGGCCAGCGCAATCGTTTCGACATTGCCCTGGACAACTACGTGACCCAGGCGATCAACACTCAGGATCCGGGTGTTTCCGAGCGGGCATTCCGCATTGCAGAGTACCTGGGTGCCGATCAGGCGGCGCTGGACACTTCGCTGATCTGGGCCAGAAACGACCGGGACAACCTTGAAGCACAGCGCGCAGCAGCCATTCAACTGGCTCGGGCGGGACGCTATGACGACTCCATGGTGTACATGGAAAAAGTCCTGCAAGGTCAAGGCGACACGCATTTCGACTTCCTGGCACTGTCAGCGGCGGAGACCAATCCGGAAACCCGCAACGCGCTGCTTACCAGCTTTGACCGACTGCTGGTCAAATACCCAAACAACGGACAGCTGATTTTTGGCAAGGCACTGCTGCTTCAACAGAACGGTGACGCACAAGCCTCACTGAAGTTGCTGGAAGACAATCCACCTAAAGAAGGTGAAATTGCTCCGATACTGCTCCGGGCTCGCCTGCTGCAAGGCTTGAATCGTGGCAAGGAAGCATTGCCGATCCTCGAAAAAAGCATCAAGAAATACCCGGACGACAAGCGCCTGCGCCTGACTTACGCCCGCAT
The DNA here is from genome assembly GCF_032582135.1 of Pseudomonas syringae group sp. J309-1. Lineage (NCBI taxonomy): Bacteria > Pseudomonadati > Pseudomonadota > Gammaproteobacteria > Pseudomonadales > Pseudomonadaceae > Pseudomonas > Pseudomonas syringae group sp. J309-1. Next base: position 104,215 of record NZ_JAWHNU010000001.1, read on the forward strand.
GCTGGTTGAACAGAACCGCATGGAAGACGCCAAAGTGCAGTTCTCCAGCCTTGTGCAGCAGTATCCAGATGACGATGAACTGCGTTTCTCCCTGGCATTGGTCTGCCTTGAAGCCAAGGCATGGGATGAAGCAGCAGGTTATCTGGAAGAACTGATAGCCCGGGGCGCTCATGAGGACTCTGCGCACCTGAACCTGGGTCGCATCCATGAAGAGCGTAACGACCAACAAAGCGCACTTGCCGAATATGCCCAGGTTGGCCCCGGCCCGGACTACCTGTCCGCACAGCTACGCCAGGCCGATATCCTGATGAGTAACGGCAGCGCGGCAGAAGCCTCCAAACGCTTGTCCGAGGCCCGCGATTCCCAACCTGACTACGCGATCCAGCTGTACCTGATCGAAGCCGAAACCCTGTCCAGCAACAATCAGGTGGATCGCGCCTGGCAGTTGCTGAATCAAGCGCTCAAGCAGTATCCGGATGACCTGAATCTGCTGTACACCCGCTCGATGATGGCGGAAAAACGCGGTGATCTGGCCCAGATGGAAAAGGACCTGCGCTCGATTCTCAAGCGTGAGCCGGAAAACGCCATGGCGTTGAATGCACTGGGCTACACCCTTTCCGACCGCACCACGCGCTATGCAGAAGCCAAGGAATTGATCGAAAGAGCCCACAAACTCAATCCGGAAGATCCTGCAGTCCTCGATAGCCTTGGCTGGGTAAACTACCGCTTGGGTAATCTGGACGAAGCCGAGCGCCTGCTGCGCCTGGCACTTGAACGCTTCCCCGATCATGAAGTGGCCGCCCACCTGGGCGAAGTGCTGTGGGCCAAAGGCGAGCAGCGCGAAGCCCGCAAAGTCTGGGGCAAAGCCCTTGAAGAACAACCTGACAGCCCTATTCTGCGCAGCACTCTGTTGCGCCTGACCGGATCCGAGACTCTTTAATTTTATGTTTTTGCGCCATGTAGTCGTATTCAGCCTCATCGCCCTGCTCGCCGGTTGCGCCGGCCTCACTTCCCGGGAAGCCGTCGAAGGCAAGGGAGACCCGGCGCAGTGGCGTCAGCACAAAGAACAACTGACCGCCCTCGACGGCTGGCAGATCAACGGCAAGGTCGGCATTCGCGCGCCAAAGGATTCAGGAAGCGGCACGCTGTTCTGGCTGCAACGCCAGGACTACTACGACATTCGTTTGTCCGGTCCATTGGGACGCGGCGCCGCACGCTTGACCGGTCGTCCCGGCAGCGTTGCGCTGGAAGTCGCCAACCAGGGTCGCTACGAGGCCCCCACTCCGGAGACACTGCTTGAAGAACAGCTCGGCTGGAAACTGCCCGTGTCGCATCTGGTCTGGTGGGTCCGCGGCCTGCCCGCTCCGGACAGCAAGAGTCGCCTGACACTTGATGGTGACAGTCGTCTGGCAAACCTTGAACAGGATGGCTGGCAGGTTGAATACCTGAGTTATGTCGAACAGAACGGTTATTGGTTGCCGGAGCGCGTCAAGCTGCACGGCCAGGACCTTGATGTCACGCTGGTGATCAAGGACTGGCAGCCACGCAAACTGGGCCAATAAGCATGAGCGATGCACGTCTGACCCTGCCCGCTCCTGCCAAACTGAATCTGATGCTGCACATTCTCGGCCGTCGACCCGATGGCTATCACGAACTGCAAACCCTGTTTCAGTTCGTCGACTACGGCGATGACCTCAGCTTCGCCGTTCGCCAGGACGGTGAAATCCGCCTGCAGACCGATGTTCCCGGTGTTCCCCATGACAGCAACCTGATCGTCAAGGCAGCCCGGGCACTGCAACAACAATCGGGTTGCACCCTCGGCATGGACATCTGGCTGGAAAAGCGCTTGCCCATGGGCGGCGGAATCGGCGGCGGCAGCTCCGATGCAGCGACGACATTGCTGGGGTTGAACCATCTGTGGAATCTTGGCTGGGACGAAAATCGTCTCGCCGCGCTGGGCCTGACTCTCGGCGCAGACGTTCCGGTTTTCGTACGCGGACATGCCGCATTTGCTGAGGGTGTAGGGGAAAAACTCACCCCTGTAGACCCGGAAGAACCGTGGTATCTGGTACTCGTGCCGCAAGTATCTGTAAGTACAGCAGAAATTTTTTCAGATCCACTGTTGACACGTAACACTCCTCCCATTAAAGTGCGCCCCGTTCCCAAGGGAAACAGTCGAAATGACTGCTTACCGGTTGTAGCAAGGCGTTATCCAGAAGTACGTAACGCTTTGAATTTGTTAGGTAAATTTACCGAAGCAAAATTAACCGGAACTGGAAGTTGTGTGTTTGGGGCCTTCCCAAACAAAGCTGAAGCTGATAAAGTCTCGGCCCTTCTTACAGAGACCTTTACGGGGTTTGTAGCAAAAGGAAGCAACGTTTCGATGTTGCATCGCAAGCTGCAAAGTCTGCTCTAAAAAGGAACCGGGTACTGGGTACTCGTTGCAACAAATACAGGGGCGTCGCCAAGCGGTAAGGCAGCAGGTTTTGATCCTGCCATGCGTTGGTTCGAATCCAGCCGCCCCTGCCATTTTCCTATACTCATCCAGGTTACCCTCAGCCTTCAGGTACTGCGCGTGTCCAAGATGATGGTCTTTACGGGGAACGCTAACCCCGATCTGGCTCGACGTGTCGTACGTCAGCTGCATATCCCACTAGGTGATGTTTCTGTCGGCAAGTTTTCCGACGGCGAAATTTCTACTGAGATTAATGAAAACGTCCGCGGTAAAGACGTATTTATCATTCAGCCGACTTGCGCACCGACCAACGATAACCTGATGGAACTGGTTGTGATGGCTGATGCCTTCCGCCGCTCCTCAGCGTCCCGAATCACTGCTGTGATTCCTTACTTTGGTTATGCCCGTCAGGATCGCCGTCCGCGTTCCGCACGTGTGGCTATCAGCGCGAAAGTTGTTGCTGACATGCTTACCGTAGTCGGGATCGATCGTGTTCTCACGGTTGATCTGCATGCTGACCAAATCCAGGGTTTCTTCGATATACCGGTAGATAACATCTACGGCTCCCCGGTTCTGGTGGATGACATTGAAGATCAACGCTTCGAAAACCTGATGATCGTTTCCCCGGATATCGGCGGCGTCGTGCGTGCACGTGCTGTTGCGAAGTCTCTGGGTGTTGATCTCGGGATCATCGACAAGCGCCGTGAGAAAGCCAATCACTCTGAAGTGATGCATATCATCGGTGATGTCGAAGGGCGTACCTGTATTCTGGTTGATGACATGGTCGATACCGCCGGCACACTGTGCCATGCGGCCAAGGCCTTGAAAGAGCATGGCGCTGCCAAGGTCTTTGCCTACTGCACACACCCTGTGCTGTCGGGTCGGGCGATCGAAAACATTGAAAATTCCGTGCTGGACGAACTGGTGGTGACTAACACCATCCCTTTGTCCGCTGCAGCACAAGCCTGTAGCCGTATCCGTCAACTGGATATCGCTCCGGTAGTCGCTGAGGCGGTCCGCCGCATCAGCAACGAAGAATCGATCAGCGCGATGTTCCGCTAAGGGGTTTCCCTAAGCTGACACCCTGTTGACGAAAAGCGCCCCGCCCTGACATTCGGTCAGGGCGGGGCTTTTTTGCCCATATCGTCCTGACGTCGGTCGCAAACGTCAGGTCGAATGTGGCTAATTTGGAGATACAAAATGAACGATTTTACTTTGAATGCTGAACTGCGTTCCGACCTGGGGAAAGGTGCGAGCCGCCGCCTGCGTCGTCTCGCAAGCCTGGTTCCAGCTGTAGTTTACGGTGGCGACAAAGCCCCTGAATCCATCAGCCTGCTGGCCAAAGAAGTTGCAAAACTGCTGGAAAACGAAGCTTCGTACAGCCACATCATCGCGCTGACCGTTGATGGCAAAAAGCAAAACGTGATCATCAAAGCTCTGCAACGTCACCCGGCCAAAGGCCACGTGATGCACGCTGACTTCGTACGCGTTGTAGCTGGCCAGAAACTGACCGCTATCGTGCCTGTGCACTTCATCGGTGAAGAAGTTCCAGTCAAGAAAGGCGGCGAAGTTTCGCACGTTACTTCCGAGCTGGAAGTAAGCTGCCTGCCGAAAGATCTGCCTGAGTTCATCGAAGTAGACGTGTCTGCTCTGGAAATCGGTTCGATCGTTCACTTGTCCGACGTTAAAGCACCTAAAGGTGTTGAGTTCGTTGCTCTGGCGCACGGTAACGACCTGGCTGTTGCCAACGTCCACGCCCCACGCATCGCACCGACCGAAGACGAAGCAGAAGAAGGTACTGCCGAGTAATTCATTACTTGGTCATACCGGAGTTGCTCGGGAAACCGCTGTAAAAGTCAGGCAAAACGGGCAGGATCGCGGAGTTTACATCATGGTAAATGAGCAGTTTTCTTCCAGTTTTGCCGCTGTCTGCAGCGGCTTCAACCACAACTCCATAAAAGGGCCCCTGTCGTGACTGCCATACAACTGATCGTTGGCCTGGGAAATCCAGGCGCTGAATACGAACAGACCCGGCACAACGCAGGGGCTCTTTTTGTTGAGCGTATCGCTGACGCGCAACGAGTCAATCTCGTCGCCGAGCGCAAATTTTTTGGCCTGACCGCACGCTTCACTCATCAGGGTCAGGATGTTCGTCTGCTGATTCCCACCACCTATATGAACCGCAGCGGTCAGTCCGTGGCGGCGCTCGCTGGTTTCTACCGGATTCCGGTTGATGCCATCCTGGTGGCGCATGACGAACTCGATCTACCACCGGGCGTTGCCAAGTTCAAACAGGGCGGCGGCCATGGCGGACATAACGGGTTGCGGGACATCATCGCGCAGCTCGGCAATCAGAATACATTTCACCGCTTGCGGCTTGGCATCGGCCACCCGGGCGACGCCAATAAGGTCTCCGGTTTTGTTCTGGGTCGAGCGCCACGCGCCGAACAGGAGAAACTGGACGCCAGCATCGACTTTGCCCTCGGCGTGCTGCCGGATATCTTCGCCGGTGAATGGAACCGGGCGATGAAAAACCTGCACAGCCAGAAGGCCTGACATCACTCGAGGGGAAACACCATGGGCTTCAATTGCGGCATCGTCGGCCTGCCCAACGTCGGCAAATCCACTCTGTTCAACGCCCTGACCAAGTCCGGTATTGCAGCGGAGAACTTCCCCTTCTGCACCATCGAACCGAACAGCGGCATCGTGGCCATGCCCGACCCACGCCTTGCGGCATTGGCGGCCATCGTCAATCCCAAGCGCATCCTGCCGACCACCATGGAGTTCGTCGATATCGCGGGCCTGGTAGCCGGTGCGTCCAAAGGTGAAGGCCTGGGCAACAAGTTCCTCGCCAACATCCGCGAGACCGACGCCATCGCTCACGTGGTTCGCTGCTTCGAAGACGACAACGTGATTCACGTTTCCAACAGCGTCGACCCGAAGCGCGATATCGAAATCATCGACCTGGAACTGATCTTTGCCGACCTCGACAGCTGTGAAAAACAGCTGCAGAAAGTCACGCGCAACGCCAAGGGCGGCGACAAGGATGCAGTGGTCCAGAAAGGCCTGCTGGAGCAGTTGATCGCTCACTTCACCGAAGGCAAGCCAGCCCGCAGCCTGATGAAGAACATGAACGCTGACGAAAAAGCGGTGATTCGTGGCTTCCACCTGCTGACCACCAAGCCGGTCATGTACATCGCCAACGTTGCCGAAGACGGTTTCGAGAACAACCCGCTGCTGGATGTCGTTCGCGCCATCGCCGAAGAAGAAGGCGCAATGCTGGTGCCAGTCTGCAACAAGATCGAAGCGGAAATCGCCGAGCTTGATGATGGCGAAGAAAAGGATATGTTCCTCGAAGCCCTGGGCTTTGAAGAGCCAGGCCTGAACCGCGTGATCCGTGCAGGCTACGAAATGCTGCACCTGCAGACCTACTTCACAGCTGGCGTTGAAGAAGTCCGCGCCTGGACCGTACGCGTCGGTGCCACCGCACCACAAGCCGCTGGCGTGATTCACACCGACTTCGAAAAAGGCTTCATCCGCGCCGAGTGCATCGCCTACAACGACTTCATCCAGTACAAGGGTGAAGCCGGTGCCAAGGAAGCCGGCAAATGGCGTCTGGAAGGCAAGGACTACATCGTCAAAGACGGCGACGTGCTGCACTTCCGCTTTAACGTCTGATCGGAGTGTTCAGTTTCAGGTGTGTCTGAAGCACTGAGAAACCGACCAACCCTCATTAAAACCGCGCCTTTGCGCGGTTTTTTTGTTTCTTCATCACCAAAAAAGTCCTATCCCCCAGTGCCGGCGACCAAGCGTGGACTTTTCTCGGTACCAAGGTCGAAGGGTACAAAAAAAACCGGTCAAGTGTTACAAAAGCTTCTCTTGAACACCATCTGAGGGATCCAGCATGTTCGTTCGTAGTACCGCTCTGGCGGCCGCCGTCGCCGCCACCCTGCTCTGTTCATCGACATTCGCCGTCGAAGTGCCTCCAAAGCAACTCCTCAAAAACGCCGAAGCCGAACAGAAGGCTTATCTGGCGACCGTTGAACAACTCGTAGATATCGATACCGGTACAGGCCAGGCGCCAGGGCTCAAGACCGTCAGCGAAATGCTCGTAAAACGCCTCGAAGCATTGGGGGCAACGGTGCAGACCACCCCAGCTTCGCCATCAACGGGCGATAACATCGTCGGTACGATCAAGGGCAATGGCAGCAAATCATTCTTGCTGATGATTCACTATGACACGGTGTTTGGGCCGGGTACGGCGGCCAAGCGACCATTCAAGGTCGAAGGCGAACGTGCCTTTGGGCCGGGGGTAGCAGACGCCAAAGGCGGCGTGGCCATGGTGCTGCATTCACTCAAGCTTTTGCAGGATCAAAAGTTCAAGGACTTCGGCACCATTACCGTGCTGTTCAACCCGGACGAGGAAATGGGCTCGGCGGGCTCGAAAAAGACAATCGCCGAACTGGCTCGTAAACACGACTACGTATTCTCCTACGAGCCGCCTGACACGGATGCGGTAACGGTAGCCACCAACGGCATCAACGGCGTGTTCGTGGAGGTCAAAGGCAAGTCATCCCACGCAGGCTCCGCTCCTGAAGCGGGCCGCAATGCGGCAATGGAGCTGGCGCATCAACTGGTCCAGCTCAAGGACCTGGGTGACAAGGCCAAGGGCACCACAGTGAACTGGACGATGATCAACGCCGGTACCAAGCGCAATATCATCCCGGACAGCGCCGTTGCTGAGGGTGACATGCGCTACTCGGACCTCGGCGAGTCAGACCGTGTGCTTGGCGATGGTCAACGTATCGCGCAGAGCAAAATGATCGATGGGACTCAGGTGACTTTTCGTATGGACAAAGGCCGCCCGCCACTGGTGAGGAACCCTGCCACCGAAGACCTGGCTAAATTGGCGAAGACGCTATACGGCGAGATCGGTCGCAACATCGAGCCGATCGCCATGCGCTTCGGTACCGATGCCGGTTATGCCTATGTGCCCGACAGCCAGAAGCCTGCGGTGCTGGAAACCATGGGCGTGGTTGGCGCCGGGTTGCACTCCGAGGACGAATACATAGACCTGTCGAGCATCGCGCCCAGGCTTTACCTGACGACGGCAATGATTATGCAACTGTCTGGAAAGTAGTCGTCAGTACACATAAAAGCCACGGTTGACCTCGGACCTATTGGAGGTCGCGCAGCAAACATTGGGTCTTGTAGGAGTGAGCTTGCTCGCGATAGCGTTTGAAACGTTGAGAAATTAGCGCCTGACCAAACGCTATCGCGAGCAAGCTAACTCCTACAAAAAACGCTTGAATCCAAATAGTTATTCTATGTTTTTTGCGGTGGCCATCACTTCCCGTTAAACGCCGTCATGTCCTGCTGCAACAGTCCCAGCAATCGGCTCGAACCAACGCTCAACTGCCTGCCCAACCGGCTGATGATATGCACCTGTGACTCGCTGAACACTTGGGATTCCAATGGCAATGCTATGAGCTTGCCGGTCGCCAGTTCGTCCACCACCACGAACGTCGGCAACAGGGTTACACCGCCGCTCATGGCAAAGCGTTTGAGCATGGCGAAGGTGTTGCAGGTCAGGGTTGGCATCAGCGAAACGCCGCACTGCTGTTCGGCCTGAGTCAGGATCTGACGGATGCCGTAGGAAACCCCGAGCAGCCCCAATCGATAGCTGTCCAGATCTTTCAGAGGGATCGGCCCGTCATGCTGCGCCAGAGGATGATCGGGGCTGACCATCACGCAGACCGGCTGTTTCTGGTGGGCGTGGGAGCGAATCTTCGGGTCGGCGGGCGGGTTGAACACCAGGCCGATGTGCGCCTCGTCTTCTACCACCTGGCGGATCACTTCGTTGGTGCCGCACACGTTCACTTGCAGTTCGACCTTTGGGTAAAGCGTCGAGAATTTTGTCAGCGGCTCGGTCAGGCCATCGATAAACCCTTCACCAATCGCCAACACCACCGAACCACTCTGCAAACCGCGCAACGCTTGCAGCGACTCCAGCAAAACCTCTTGCTGGGAAAGTCGCTGACGGTAGTAAGCCAGCACGCGATCCCCCGCCTCAGTCGGCTTCACGCCACGACGATGACGCTCCAGCAAGGGTGCGCCCAGCTCATGCTCCAACTGGGCGATCTGCCGACTGACTGCAGACGGCGCAACGTCGAGAAAATCCGCCGCTGCACGAACACTGCCCAGTCGTACGGCCTCGAAGAAATAAAGAATGCGTCGATCCTGAACCAGACTCATGGGCCACCTGCGTTGCTTTCAACGCAACAAAAATGAATTTGGTGATTATTGCTGTGTGTGCAGAGCGGTGTCCATACTCGGTTCATCTGCCGATAACCATTGACGGTGCGACGTAGCCTGTCAAACAGCTGAGCGAGCATTCTGAATGACTTTAAAAGTAGGCGTGATTGGATTGGGCAACATGGGCGGCGGCATGGCTGCAACCCTGGCCAGCAAAGGCTTCGACGTAAGCGGCTTTGACCTGTCGCAAGCGGCACTGGAAATCGCCGAAAGCAAAGGCGTCAAACCAGTCGCGGACCGCACCGCACTGATCAAACAGGTCGACGTGCTGATCCTGTCATTACCAAAAGCAGAACACGTTGAACTGGTTTGCCTGGGCGCTGAAGGCGTACTGCAACACGGCAACGCTGGCCTGATCGTGGTCGACACCACCACCTCGACACCGGAAGCCAGCCGCAAGGTGGCCGCTGCTCTGCTGCAAAAGAGCATTGGCTTCATCGACGCACCGGTTTCTGGCGGCCCTAAAGGTGCAGCCACCGGCACTATGTCCATGGTCATCGGCGCAGAAGACGCAGACCTGGAAAAAGTATTGCCGGTACTCGAAGGCATGAGTGGCACACGGGTTCACGTCGGCAAATGCGGCGCGGGCAACGTTGCCAAGATCGCCAACAACATGCTCGCCGCCTGCCACCTGATCAGCACCGCAGAAGCCGTGAGCATGGCTGCCAAAGCGGGCGTCGATCCGGAAAAACTGATGCTCGGCCTTAATGCCGGTTCCGGCCGCAGTGGCGCCACCCAAGTGATGTTCCCGACCTGGGTACTGAACAAAACCTACAACTCCGGCTTCACCATGGGTTTGATGCGCAAGGACGTCGGCCTGGCCAGCGATCTGGCTGATAGCCTGGATATGGACCTGCCATTGGCGCGCATCGTCGCCCAACTGTGGGCCGCCAGCAGCGAAACGCTGCCAGATAGTGAAGACTTCAACTGCATCGTCCAGCGGACCGATGCCCAGCTGTTCGGCAAAGGGGAATAACCGATGAGCACGCAAAAATTGCTGGACTTGATGCGCCCGTACTGGGGCGACCGCAACACAGTAGCCAGCTACGTTGGCGGCGAATTCGTAGAAGGCCATGGCGAGCCGGTGGAAGTGCGCAACGCCCACGACGACAGCCTGATGTTGAGCTTTCCCGATGCCGACGCATCACTGGTCGCAACCATCGATGCCGCGGCGAAAACCGCCCAGTCCCAATGGGCAGCCCTGACTGCTCAGGCCCGTGGCCGCTTGATGTATCAGGTCGGCGCGCTGATTCGTGAGGAAGCCGCCAATCTGGCGCAGATCGAATCCATCACCGCCAACAAGCCAATCCGCGATGCCAACGTTGAAGTGGCGAAAGTCGCCGAAATGTTCGAGTACTACGCCGGTTGGGCCGACAAGCTGCATGGCGAAGTCATCCCGGTGCCGACCTCGCACCTCAACTACGTAACCTACGAGCCGCTGGGCACGGTGCTGCAAATCACCCCATGGAACGCGCCGATTTTCACCTGCGGCTGGCAGATCGCTCCGGCGATCACTGCTGGCAACGCCGTGATCCTCAAGCCGTCCGAGCTGACTGCTTTGTCTTCGCTGGTGGTCGCGGTGCTGATCGAGCGCGCCGGTGTGCCAAAAGGTCTGGTCAACGTCGTGGCCGGTTTCGGCCACACCATTGGCCAAGCGCTGATCGCCAAGGCTGATATCCGCAAAGTAGTCTTCGTAGGTTCCCCCGCCACCGGTCGTCACATCGCGACTGCCGCCGCGCAACGTTGCATTCCTTGCGTGCTGGAGCTAGGTGGCAAGTCAGCGAACATCGTCTTTGAAGACGCTGATCTGGAAGTCGCCCTGCGCGGCGCTCAGGCCGCGATTTTCTCCGGAGCTGGTCAAAGCTGCGTATCCGGTTCACGCCTGCTGGTGCAGGAATCGATCTTCGAACGCTTCACGACTGCGCTGGCCGCGGCAGGTAAACAATTCAAGGTCGGCGACCCGAGCGATCCGGAAACTCAGATCGGTCCGATCAACAACGCCAAGCAATATGCACACGTAAAGAGCATGGTCGAAAACGCGCTCCAGGATGGTGCAAAGCTGGTGGGTGTCGATGCTGATCCGCTGCCGAACGTGCCGGGCTATTACGTGAACCCGACGGTGCTGGCGGGTGACAACGCACTGAACTGCGCGCAGGACGAAATCTTCGGTCCGGTTGTCGTAGCAATTCCGTTCAAAGATGAAGCTGAAGCGATCCGTATTGCCAACGACAGCCGCTTCGGTCTGGCAGGCGCGGTATGGACGCGCGATGTTGGCCGCGCTCACCGCGTCGCCAAACAAGTGCGCGCCGGGACCTTCTGGGTCAACGGTTACAAGACCATCCACGTCAGCTCGCCTTTCGGCGGCTACGGCGACAGCGGCTACGGTCGTTCGTCGGGCCTCGACGCACTGCGCGAATACAGCGAAGTCAAAAGCGTCTGGGTCGAAACGGCTGCCGTACCTGCGGTCAGCTTCGGTTACGGCGCGAGCCTGGAGTGAATCTGATGAAGCTATCCCAAACGTTGATCGAAGACGCCACGGTATGGCGTCGCGACTTCCACTCGGCCCCGGAACTGGGCTTTGAAGAACTGCGCACCTCCGAGCGGGTTGCGCAGTTGCTCGAAAGCTTTGGCATTGAAGTGCATCGCGGCCTGGGCGGCACGGGCGTGGTGGGTACCTTGCGCACCGGCGAAGGCCCAAGTATCGGCATTCGTGCCGACATGGATGCCTTGCCGATTCAGGAGCTGGGTACCCACTCCCACGCGTCGACGCACAAAGGCTGCATGCATGCCTGTGGTCACGACGGCCATACCGCGATTCTGCTGGCCACCGCTCGCCACCTGAGCGAGACCCGCAACTTCAAAGGCACCGTGTATTTCGTGTTCCAACCCGCGGAAGAAAACCTCGGCGGCGCAGGCAAAATGATTGATGACGGCTTGTTCGAGCGCTTCCCGATGGACGCCATCTACGGTCTCCATAACTGGCCGGGCGCCCCTGCCGGGCAGGTGATCATCAATCCGGGGCCGATGATGGCTTCGCTGGATACCTTCGAAATCACCCTGACCGGCAAAGGCAGCCACGCCGCCATGCCGGATAAAGGTGCCGATCCGATTGTTGCCGCTGCGCAGTTGGTGCTGGGCCTGCAGACCATCGTATCCCGCCGCCTTTCGCCACTGGACTCAGCAGTGGTCAGCATCACTCAGTTCAACGCCGGTGAAGCGATCAACGTGATCCCGGAAACGGCGGTGCTGCGCGGTACGGTGCGCTGCCTGCAAACCCCGGTGCGTGACAAGGTCGAGAAGTTGATTGGCGAGTTCGTCGAGCAACTGCCAGTCGCCTTTGGCGTGACCGGCAAGCTGGCTTACAAAGTGGGCTATCCAGTCACCGAGAACAACGTCGATGCAGCGGCCACGATTCGTCGTGCAGCCATCACGGCGGTGGGTGAGGAAAACGTGCAGTGGGGTTGTAACCCGTCCATGGCGTCCGAAGATTTCGCCTACATGCTCCAGGCTCGCCCCGGCGCTTACATCTGGCTGGGCGTGGACGGTGAAAAACCATCAGCGGCGTTGCACAACCCGTACTACGACTTCAACGATCAAGTGATCGGCGCAGGCGTGGCGGTGTGGACGAAGCTGGTGGAGCAGGAATTGGCTGCGGGCTGAGAAACTGGTGATTTTCTTCGCCCAATTGTCCGAGTTGAAATGAGATCCCCTGTGGGAGTCTCCCCGGTGTCCCTGACACCACGCTGTCGCGCAGCAAACACGGACCCTGTAGGAGTGAGCTTGCTCGCGATTCGGCCTGTCAGTCGATGAATATATTGCCTGTGCTGGAGCTATCGCGAGCAAGCTCTGCTCCCACAGGGACATTATTCCGAGCTGGATTAGCACTCCACCCACTTCACCGCCAACCCACCCCGTGACGTTTCCTTGTATTTATCAAGCATGTCCGCGCCGGTGTCGCGCATGGTGCGGATGGCCTGGTCCAGGGAAATGAAATGCTCGCCGTCGCCACGCATGGCCATTTGTGCGGCGTTGATCGCTTTCACAGCAGCAATTGCATTGCGCTCGATACAGGGTATTTGCACCAGACCGCCAACCGGGTCGCAGGTCAGGCCCAGGTTATGTTCCAGCCCAATCTCCGCAGCGTTTTCCACCTGCTCAGGCGTCGCGCCAAGAATCTCTGCCAGGCCCGCTGCCGCCATGGCACAAGCAGAACCCACCTCGCCCTGACACCCCACTTCCGCACCGGAAATCGAAGCGTTCTTCTTGCACAGAATGCCCACCGACGCCGCACTCAAAAAGAACCGGACAATGTCATCTTCATTGGCATCCGGATTGAATTTCATGAAGTAGTGCAGGACCGCCGGGATGATCCCCGCAGCGCCATTGGTAGGCGCCGTCACCATACGCCCGCCTGCCGCATTCTCTTCGTTGACCGCCAGTGCGAACAGGTTGACCCATTCCATCGCGCTGAGGGTCGAGCTGATCACGTTGGGCTTGCCCAGCTCCTGCAAACTGCGATGCAGCCGGAATGCACGACGCCGCACATTCAGGCCACCGGGCAGGATGCCCTCTTCTCTCAGGCCTTTGTTCACGCAGTCCTGCATGGCGGCCCAGATGTGCAGGATCCGCGAGCGGATTTCCGCTTCGGTGCGCCAGACTTTCTCGTTCTCCATCATCAGCGCAGAAATACTCAGGCCGTGCTTTTTGCACAGACGCAGCAGCTGGGCGCCGCTGGAGAAATCGTAAGGCAGCTCGGTGGTATCGCTGTCCAGAATGCCGCTGGCGGCTTGCTCGGCATCAACGACAAACCCACCGCCGACCGAATAATAAGTCTGCTCATACACTTCACCAGTGGCACCATAGGCGCAGAGCGTCATGCCGTTGGGGTGATAAGGCAGGCTCTCTTCCAGCAGACGCATGTCGCGCTGCCATTCGAAGGTAATGCGCTGTTCGCCGCCGAGCAGCAGAACCTGTTGCTCCAGCACAGCGTCTACACGAGGTGCGACCAGCGCCGGGTCCACCTGATCAGGCCACTCGCCCATCAGGCCGATAACCGTCGCACGGTCACTGCCGTGACCAATGCCGGTGGCCGACAACGAACCATACAAACGTACCTCGACGCGCTCGACCTTGTTCAGCAGATCCAGCTCGCGCAACTGCACGGTGAAGATCGCGGCAGCACGCATGGGTCCGACCGTATGCGAACTAGAGGGGCCGATGCCGATTTTGAACATGTCGAAGACGCTGATAGCCATACGGTTTGCTCGATTCGTGAGAGGCTGTCGCCTCGAAAGACACTTTGTTATGTGCTGGTATTTTTAGGCTCCAGCCAAGCGATCCACAAACGAAACTTCCTAAGCCATGGTTAAGCAGAACTGATAGATGAGCAAAATCCTCAACGCGCAAATGCACGCATGGCTTCAGGTCTTCGCCTGTGCTGCCCGGCACCTGTCGTTTACCCGCTGCGCGGACGAACTGCATGTAACGCCCGGTGCGATCAGCCAACAGATGCGTCAGCTCGAAGAGCGACTGGGGTTTGCGCTGTTCCATCGGGTCGGTCGTGGTCTTGAACTGACCGCCGAAGGGCAGCGGCTGGCCATCGTTGCCAACGAGGTTCACAGCCGTATTGATGATGAGTTGAGGCTGTTGCACTCGGGCCGCATCGGCGGCGTGTTCAAGCTGCGCTGCATCCCTTCCTTTCTGAGCAAATGGCTGATGCCGCGCCTGCCGCAACTGGAACAGGCGTTTCCGGACATTCAGCTACGAATCATTGCCGAGGACAGCAGCGGCTCCTTGCGCGATGACGATTTCGACCTGGCCATCGACCTCAACGACGGCAGTTACCCGGGGCTGATGACGACTTCTTTATTGGAGGAAGAGCTGTTCCCTGTCTGCTCGCCCGCGCTGCAAGCCGGCAAGCCACCGCTGGATACTCCCAGTCAACTGGTGCATTACCCATTGCTGCACGACATCACTGCCTGGCGCGGCAGCTATGAATACGCCGAGTGGGAGTTTTACCTGAATGCTATCGGCGCTTCAGGCGTTGATGTGCGTCGTGGTCACACGTTCAATCGCAACCACCTGACCATTGAAGCGGCGATCATGGGCATGGGCGTGGCGATTGCGCGCAAGGCGCTGATCACCAACGAACTGGAAGAAGGTTCGCTGATTATCCCGTTCGGCCACCCGATTGCAGCGCGCAAGAAGTATGTATTGGTCTACCGCGAAGGCGCCCTGCAAACCCCGGCACGCCGGGCGGTGCATGACTGGCTGGTGGAGCAGGCGTTGGGGATGTGATGGGGTAATGCTTTTTCTGCATTATTGACCTGTGGGAGCAGGGCTTGCCCGCGATAAACGATAACGCGGTATGCCTACTGGCTGCGTCTCATGCATCGCGGGCAAGCCCAGCTCCCACAGGATCTCGACCATGCAGTGGGAGCGGATTTTACCGCACAGTCCTGCTCCCACAGTGATCATTCACAACTCAAGAGTCAGTGAAAGAACTCAGCAATCAGCACCGCACCAATGAACGTACCGAAGTTGGCCAGGAACGACACCAGCACAATGCGCCAGCCCAACAGGCGGAACGCTGGCAGGTCTTTGGCTACCGACAAACCGGCGAACGCCAGCATCGGCGTGATCACGGCGAGCATGTTGATCGAACCCACCATCTGCGCGATTTCTGCGGCCCAAGGGCACGCTGGCGAAGTCATGAACATGGCAACCAGAGACACGGTGCACACCGCCGGGATCTTGCGGCGCAGGGCAACACAGATCATTTCGCCAATGAACACCGCCAGGATCATCACCGCGATACCACCGAAGGCCGCTGGCGACAGCGTCTTGTAGCCGACATAGTTGGCGATCAACGCAAGCGCACCGGCTGCCAGCCATGCACTGATCCGACCGCCCCAACCCAGTTCCTTGACCTCAAGGGACACCTGGTCATGCTTCAGACCCGTGCTCATCACCGAAGCCTTGGTCGTACGACCGATGATCGGCTCAAGCACACGGTAACCCCAGACCGCCAGCGGCAAGGAAATGAACAGCGTGAAGTAGGTGCCGATGGTCGTGGTGATCAGGTTCGACGCGGCGGCAAGCGCCATGACTTCCTTGGCCACTTCCGGGGTCTGCTGCGCCGCAATCGCGCCCGCTGCCGCTGCCATCATGCTGCCGGAACCGATGCCTGAGCCCATCGCCAGCGAGTTGGGATGGAAGATCCCGAGGCTGGTAATGAAGCCTGCAACAACGGCAATGAACAACGCGCCGAACAATGTCCCGGTCAGATACTCGGCCAATACACCGCGACCTTCCGGGGAGTCCATGCCGTAGCGCTCGCCTATGATCGCCAGGCTTGGCTCACGACCGACAGAGAACGTCGCACCAATGGCTTCTCGCTTGATACCCAGCATCAGCGCCACTGGCAGACCGAGAATCACGGTGCCGACAAAGTGGCCAAACTCCTGGAACAACAGCGCCCAGCCCGAAGCAAACACCAGCGGCAAAGAACCGCCGACGACCATGCCCAATTTGGCGATGAACACCAAAAGCGCCGGTTGCAGGATGGAAGCAGAACGCACCTGATCGCCGAGGCTCAGGCCGATCGGGCCCGGCATACGGCGGCTGAAAATGCCGATGCCCGCGCCGATCAACAGCGCCCAGACCATCGGCAGCAGAACGACTTTGCCAGGGCCGAGGGGAATACTGATCGCACCGATTGCCTCGGCCACCACGAGAATGACCGCTGCCCAGATATACAGTTTGACGGTCGATGAAACGGCACGATTTTCGCCCAGCGTCGCAGCGTGAGAATGTTGCATGGTTGTCCCCTCACCTGTTGACCAATCGTCATGCGACTGGCCAATAGTTGTTGTTTTTTCAGGAGGTGCCGACGGCACCCAGGGCAGATTCAAAGTCCATGTCAGGCATGGAGACTCGCGTGCTGCGAGCGGTAAAACTTGATGCTCTCGCCTGCTTTATGACGCCCCTTGTGAGGGTTGCTCCGTCAGCAGATCCGGCCTTTCGCCCCCGGCTGGTGGCGTCGGGGTGCAGTTCGAGTATGGGTAGGGAGAGGACACGCACCAATATTACAGAATGAATTTATTGTTGCCTAAAAGAGAACACCAAATGAGGCGTGCGCTCTGTTGAAAACTAGATGCCCGCCCGCGAACTGATATGCGACGCAAACCCTGTGGGACCGGCTTCAGCCGGGAGAGCGGTATTTCTGACGAGGAATATGTAGTGAATGTCCCGACGCCCTCCCGGCTAAAGCCGGTCCTACGGAAGAGCGCAATTTCATGTGGGAGCTGGGCTTGCCCGCGATGCATGAGACGCAGCTTTAAAACACACCGCATTATCGTTTATCGTCGGAATGCCGCCCAGACCAAGCCCTGCTCCCACAAGGGAAAGCATTCCAATGCAAGGAAGGGTTAACTGAATTGAATGGGTAATTTTACAGGACAACCCCCGAATTGCTCGGGGGGGCGGGTCTCACTCAACCCTCAATCCAGCTGAAAGCGCGACGTGTTATCGCTCAACGCGCGGCTGCCTTTGCTCAACGTATCGGCAGCCTGATTCACAGCCCGCGCACCTTCAAGCAAACGTCCGGCGGCCTGATCGACCTGCTGAATGTTGCCACTGACTTCGTCGGCCGTGCTGGCCTGCTCTTCAACCGCAGTGGAAATCTGCGCCAGGGTATCGGTCACGCCCTGCACCGCACTGGCGATTTCAACCAGACGCTGACCCAGATCAGTTACCGACTGCGCGTCGTTGACCGCCTGACCGCACGCCGACTCCATCAAGCCCACCGCCTGGCTCACTGTAGAGCGCAGGCTATCGACAGTGCTGGCAATTTCCGCTGTAGACACCTGAGTCCGTTGTGACAGGCTGCGAACCTCATCAGCAACCACCGCAAAACCACGCCCCTGCTCACCCGCTCGCGCCGCTTCGATGGCTGCGTTAAGCGCCAACAGGTTGGTCTGCTCGGCGATACCACGAATCGCATCGACTACCGACTGAATCTGTTGCCCTTGCTCACTGACTCGGCCCAACGCCGCAGCGGTGTCCGTCAGGCGTTGATTAAGCTGCTGAATGCTAGTCGTCGTGCGCTGGCTGTCACGGCTGCTTTCCTCAGCGATCTTGCGAGTCTGCCGGGCGCTGTCGGAAGCCTGCTCACAACTCTTCGCCACGCCTTGTGAAGTTGCCGCCAGCTCAGTTGCCGCTGCTGCGATCTGGCTGATCTGGTACTGCTGCTCTTCAACCTCATTCAAGGTGCCGCTGGATTGGGTGTTGAGGGTCAACACCGCACTGCCCAGTTGCTTGGTCTCATGATTCACGCCCAGCAGACTGGTGCGCAACTGCACCACTGCCACGTTAAGCGCCGTGCTGATCGCCGCCAGTTCATCGCGACCTTGCACTTCAACCTGAACACAGAGATTACCGTCACGCAGCGACTCGGCGAGCGTGGTTATGCCGCTGGCACTGCGACGGATCGAGGCTTGCAGGCAGGCGAACAGATACATCGCGGCCAGCAACAAGACGCCAAAGCAGATGCCCATCGGAATGAACTGCATGTTGGATTTCTGGTGGTAATACGCGAGACGGGCGTCCAGCGACTGCAACGACTGATTGCGCAAGTTCGTCAGATCGTTGAGCAACGCATCGACGCTGCGCTCGTACGCAGGGGCATCAAGTTTGATCGTCGCGCCGAACACTCCGTCATCCAGTACCTTCAACTCGTTAGTGAGCCGTTGCATGGTGGCGTTGTAGTTTTCGGCCCACGGTTTCATTTCGGCAGGAAGCTTGGCCTGCAGGAAGTCGCCAGTCTTGATCAGTTGATCCCTGGCATCGCTAATCCGCCCGCGCAGCTCACGCATCTGCAAACGGCTTTGCAGGCTGAACTGCCCGGTGACCACTGACGTCTGGCCAATACTCGCCATACGACCGATACGCTCGACCAGATCAGGGATTTGCTGGGTCGACATCTGCATCAACAGATACGTCTCCAGCCATGGGTCAAGGATCAGGCCGCTGTCCGTCGCAATTTGCTCGCGCAAGGCCTGCACATTGCCCAAGGCATTGGTGAACCGGTCATAACCATCCGGCCACCAGCCGACGGTGCGCAGGGAGGCGATGTCCATGCCGGTCACCGAGCCCTTCAGCGTGTCGTAACGCTTGAATGCATCAGCGCTGGCTTCTTCTTTTCTGAGCGAGGCCCCGAGCGACTCAAGTGCCTGCGCGATACGCGGGCCTGCGGCGTCCATCGCCGTCATCGCGGCTTTGGCGGCGGGCGTCGGCTCCTTCAGAATGTCAGAGGCCTTCCAGCGCGCAGCATTGTCCCGCTGATGGGAAAGCTCGCTGTCGAGCTGATCCAGTGCCAGCAATTGAGTCACACCCGAGCGCTCGCCCACGATCGTCTCGAGTTTGCTGCGATAGTCCTGGCCGATCATCCAGAGGCTGCCCACCAGCGGCAGCATGAACAGAAGAAACAGCATCTGAAACTTACGCGCGAAGCCAAAACGGCTAAGCATGCGCATACCCGGCGACAAAATACTGTACATGACCGACCTACTCCCCCAGAACACCCGGCAGAAACGGCAGGAGCCATTGCAGATGTCTTCGAAAAACTACTACCGGCAAAATGCCATGTTATTGATTGGATTACGATAGCCGCCCAGCGCTTCTTGATTGGCGCCATTGCAGAAACCGTCAACTTTACGATCACCTAGCAATATTCAGACCGTGTAGGCGATTGCTGTTTTCACCAGTAGGAAGCTTCCCGCTTGGTGGACAGCCCCTACAAAAGTACGTCACCAATGGTTACGCTTTATCATTTCCCGGAGGAGAGACCCCAAATGGTCGGCAAACACCCCCAGCTAAGCGTGGCGCCCCAACCCGCCGGAGCCAAACCCAATCCTCAGCAAAAACGCTTTAATAGCCTGCTGAAAAAGATCGAAACCCACCGAAGCACGCTGGAAGGCTGGAGCACCGCTGAACAGGCGTACACGCAACTCTGGGCTGAAGAGTTCACGCCAGCCGTTGAGCAGCTCAGTGCTGTGCAGCTGGAGTTGCTGCGCACGGTGGACGCCGCCAGCTCGCAGATAAAACTCAGCAAACAAGACCGGGCAACCTTGACTGACATCGTCTGTGGCCTGGTCGAAGACCTCATGGACGAATCGCATCCTGACAGCCAGGAACTCAAGGAGATTTTTGCCAGGCATTCCGGCGAAGACTTCGACGACGTTCAGCAAGAGGAACTGGCGCACTTCAAAGCGCATATGGAGCATAAGTTTGATCTCGACCTCTCGGACGGTGATCACATCACCTCTGAACATGAGTTTGTCGAATTCCTGCAAGAGAAACTGTCGAGCTACGCCGATGCCGCCGACCGCGATGAGCAGCTCTCAGAACCGCCGAAAAAGTCAGCCCATGAACGGCGCAAAGAAGAGGACCAGGCCAAGAGTAGCCAATCCGTACGTGAGGTCTATCGCAAACTCGCCAGCGCCCTCCATCCCGACCGGGAAACGGACGAACACGAGCGTACGCGCAAAACCGACCTCATGCAGCGAGTCAACAAGGCCTATGCCGAGAAAGACTTGCTGAGCCTGCTGCAACTGCAACTTGAGATCGAACAGATCGACACGGACCATATCAGCAACCTGCCACTGGAACGCATCAAGCACTACAACCGGGTGCTGGCCGAGCAGGTCAAGGATCTCGAGGAAGAGATCCACGTGCAGAACATGATCTTCAACGGCCGATTCGCCCTCCCTCCGTATGAGACCACCAAGCCCGCGCAGGTACCACGTAAGTGCAACAAAGTGCTGAACGAGCTGGATGCCGAGCTTTTCGATATGGAACAGGAGGTCGCCTTCCTGCAAGAGTCGCCGAAAAACATCAAAGTCTGGCTGCGCGCGCAACGAAATCAGCTTGACGATATGCTGGACTCAGGCCTGCTGGACGATCTTTTTCGCTAGCGGCAACCGGGTTTCGTCCTTGCATACCGGGGACGAGACCCTAACCGCTTGATCACACGCATAAAATTTTCAGAGCAAGGGTTGACACATATCTCTTATCCGCGAATAATGCGCGCCACTTGGCTACATAGCTCAGTTGGTTAGAGCATAGCATTCATAATGCTGGGGTCCGGGGTTCAAGTCCCTGTGTAGCCACCAAGTACCGATCCATAGATGTCTACAGCAGTCTATGAATCACCTCAAGAAGCCCGCCTAGTGCGGGCTTTCTTGTGTCTGGCTGTCCACTTCTATCTACCCCTATACCTACACACCGTGTATGCCCACGTGTATGCTTCAGAAATAATTGAACTGGAGGCATACACGGATGAAACGCGCCGATATAAAGCGACGCCCTCTCGCGGATACAACACTTTCCAGCCTGGAGCCTGAGGCGGGGGCATATCGCGAACTGGACAGCCCAGGGCTGTATTTCAGGGTCAAACCAAATGGCCAAAAGTCCTGGGAGCTGCGCTACAAAAAGCCAGACGGTAAATGGTCATGGCTTGGTCTTGGCGGCTACCCGGAAGTAGGCGGAGCTTTCGCTCGGCAGAAAGCGGCCGATCTCCGGGCAGATGCATCGGAAGGCAAAAATCCAATCACCTCCAAGAAAGCTCGTCAGGCTGCTGATATCGACGCAGCCAACGATACCTTTGAAGCACTAGCCAGGGAGTGGCACACGTCTCGCCTAAGCGGCTGGGATGCTGGCACCGCCAAAAGAATACTCGGCGCTCTTGAACGCCATGTATTCCCCTCGCTCGGTAAACGTCCCTACACCTCGATCATGTCTATGGAGTGGATGGATCTATTGAGAGGTCTTGAACGTCAGGGGATTTTGGAGCAGATGAGCCGGGTAAGGGCTTACTGCAAAGATATCTATGATCTGGCTCGCGTGACCGGCAGAGCCGTCAACAACCCGTTGGAGGGGGTGCATAAATTTCTGTCCTCGGGAAAGGCGGAGAATTACGCCCACGTATCCCCCGATGAACTTCCGGGGTTACTTCGAGCGATACGCTCCTACCCCCACGCCAGAGATGTTCAGCTCGGCCTAAGGCTGTTGACCCTCATGGCCGTGCGGCCCAGCGAACTCCGAGAAGCACATTGGGTAGAGTTCGATTTCGACAAAAAGCTGTGGACCGTTCCAGTAGAGCGCAAGGGTCGTAAAAAAGGTCGTGAGCACCTGGTACCGCTATGCAATCAAGCAATCGAAGCACTATTGGAGCTTCAGCAAATCACCGGCGCTTACCCACTCCTGTTTCCCGGTAGAAGCGACCGCACCAAACCCCGCAGCGATACCGTATTCCTGATGGCCCTTAGACGCCTTGGTTACGAAGGACGCCAGACCGGCCATGGCTTCCGCCATATCGCCAGCACAATTCTCAACGAACATGGATATTCTGCGGACCACATTGAGGCCCAACTCAGCCACAAGCCACAAGGTGTTCGGGGGATTTACAACAAGGCTCAGTACTTCGAGCAACGCAAACAGATGATGCAATGGTATGCAGATCATCTGGATGCGCTTGAAGCTGGCAATGTAGTGCAAGGCCAATTTGGAAAGGCAGTATGAGAGCGCATATCCATCCCCCTTTTAAAACCGGTGTAACGAGTGTTACTCGTGTAACGCATCTCGTAGAAAGCCCGGTTTCATTAGCTTTCATGCCTGTTACACGCCTTGGCGATCTGTCGTGCACCCGATGTAACGCGCCCCCTGCGTGTAACACCAAAGTCAACGTCAGGTTGCTGAGGGCTGGTGCTCTGCGCCTGCGCTTAAAGAGCGATTTTCGCTGGGCTCGGTTTCCGAACGTAGGGCGCGGGATCCCCCATGACTCGGTGCTTGAGATACTTGGCGATGACTGAAAGCCAGCCTATTTTGCAGTCAGTACTAAGCGGTGACTTGTTCAACTCTCTCTCAGCAAAACCGCTCTTTGAGCTTTGCCGCGAACAGATCGCTGACGCGTGCCACCTGATTGACCAATGCTGGTTGCGCATACATCGCGACGATATAAACAAAGACCTCAGCAGCATGTGCATTAAAACAACAATGCACGAAGAGACAATCTTTCAATATGCCTCCACCGGCCCCAATGCCTCCCTTGCGCACTGGGTCCGCATGTACAGCGGCTGCACCAGCGCGTCAGAGTACGAGGCACATGCCGCCTACATCATGGCCTGCGCCATCAAAGCGCTGGAAACACTCGCCGAATGGATGCAGACCACCGATAAAAAAGCCTGGTCTCATACATCTGCCCCCCCGAATGACTGGACGCGGGATCTCTACTGTCAGTTCGTTGAGATGCATGTCGATTCGGCTGAGCGCATCGAGGCGCTTGATCAGTATGCCCTCTACCTAGAACCGATTACTTCCCTGCCCTGCCTCATTGACGATGAGCTGAGACCTGTGGCTGATCAAGCTATCAAGAACGTCCACCGTAAAAAAGGCGGCATCATCAGCGGCATGGAGCGCAATAGGGAGATTAGCGCTCGAGACGCGGCTATCGTTAAGCAGGGGCGTCACTACCGGGCCGCGGGAATGCCTGACCGTCATATTACAACTAAGGTGCATGCCTGGCTTAAGAGTGAGGTTGCCAAGCCACTCGAAAGGCGACCTGAGTGGATCACTCTCGAAACTGAGAAA
This sequence comes from Pseudomonas syringae group sp. J309-1, assembly GCF_032582135.1. Classification (NCBI taxonomy): domain Bacteria; kingdom Pseudomonadati; phylum Pseudomonadota; class Gammaproteobacteria; order Pseudomonadales; family Pseudomonadaceae; genus Pseudomonas; species Pseudomonas syringae group sp. J309-1. The sequence continues at coordinate 127,634 of NZ_JAWHNU010000001.1, forward strand.
GGACTCAGCCGCAAGAGTGTGGAGGCAATCCTCAAAAGCAATTTCGTACTTTAAACCTGAAATTTCAATTGGAAGTGAACTGCTCACAGCTCGCAATTCTCTAGACCATTGCTCTCGCCAGTCCAAATCAAGCGAGAGCAATACCTATGAACACCTCCGTTACCGAAATTTCCCACAAATCATCCGCCAACGCCCCTTCATTGTTTGATGCAGCCTCGACCCTGATTCGTATGCGCGAAGTGGAAGGGATCGTGGGCATGAAACGATCCACCATCTACAAGCTCATGCAGCGTACTGATTGCGGCTTCCCCCAGCCCGTCAAGCTGAGCAACAGCAACGCTCGTGGCGCTCCGGTTGCTTGGGTTCTGTCTGAAGTGCAGGCATGGGCACGCAGTCGTATTGAGGCGCGTGATCAGGTGGCAGCATGACTCACCGCACCTCAAGCGCCGCTGGGCCATTTCTCGATTCTTACAGCGTTGGCTTTCGACTGTATCGAAAAGACGAAATCAACTGGAAGCATCGCACGATTGCAGGCGTCAGCTGGAACGGCCAAGAGCAGGAAGCGTTCTTTTTCAACGCAGAAGGCATGGCTCTCCCCCTCAAAGCCGACCCATGGAGACTGCCCGAGTGGATCCGCGAACATGCAGTCCGACGCGAATTTGCAAGCGTGCATGGCGACGGTTATTTCGCGATGAAAGAAGGTCGCCGCAAAGCGTTAAAGGCTGCCGGGTTAAACGACTGGGTGACCTACTGGCTCGTCGATCAATCGGGCGGCTTTGCCAACGACGCCGAGGTCTGGCAACGCCATGTCGATGCAGACCTAGCAACCGAGCGAGCCGGGTGCGAAACAGTCCACACAGAAATGCGCCTACAGAGTGACCGAGCAGAATACATCCAGCAGTGCGTAGCTGAGCGCCTTGAGCTTCTGGCGGTAACGCATCGTCGACGGTGCGCAGAGGATCAGAAGATCCTGGCCTGGTTGAAAAGTGAAGTCCCGCCGCCGCTGTTTGCAAAGGATGGCAACGCACCATGACCTTGCACCCGGTCCCGCAGCGCCTTGTCCATCTGGCGCGCCGCATCATCCGCTCGCCTTCCACTCGACGCCTGCACTAACGAAAACGCCCCCGGCGGCAACCGGAGGCGTTGAGGTAAATCTGTATGCCCAGACAATTTATGCCGCATGAAAAAAATCTGCAAGTCCTCTGCCTAGTTGCGCTTTCAAAAAACGGACGGTACTCTTTGCCCGTCGCTGCCAATTCAGCGACCGGACGTCGCGGTCCGATCAACAGTAGGCGCACAGGCGCCCCCATTACGATTGCAGGCGCTTTTTTTGTGCCCGCCGTTCCGTTTTATGGTGGCTGTGCGTGGGAGACCTTCGGGTCTGCCGGGTTCCTATTGTCCCGGTCCGCGAACCCGCGTACAGCTGCCACCCTCTATCGTTTCGCGGCGATTCGTGGCAGCTCCTCAACAATAGGAGTTTCGCCCCATGCACGCCCTCAATCCGTCCAAAATTCGCGCCGCAGCTCATCGAGCAATGGCTCTCGCCGCTTTACACGCCAATTCCAGCCTCGCCACTCGCATCGCCCGTTACAACGCCCATATGACCAAAGCCCGTGCCTTGGAAGCTACTGGGGGCGTGCAATGAAACAGACACTGAGCCACTCGACCCCCGAAGACATTTTCTCCCTGACTGACGTCGAAGCCGGAGTGCCCATCGACGCAATCACCTGCGCCATCAGCCGAGCCGATGCCGTCCTGCTCTTGCTTGAGGATCAGTTCGAAGACGAACGCCCCAGCCTGTCGAACCACGTGATCGCGTCCGCGCTTTGGGACGTGCGCGGCACACTGGGACTAATTCACAAATTAGCCATGCACGCTGACCGTACCTCCGCACCTGTCGCACACGTGGAGGCTGGATCATGAAAACCGATCATCACCTTAAAACCGTCGGCAAGACTTTGTTTGGCCGATACGACGCCGAGAACATCCCATTATTCTCTGTCAGCGCGGGGGTTTCGATTGAAGAGGCGCTGGAACACGCCTCATGCCTGATGGGCTGTGTCCGAGAACTGACCCTCGTTGACTCCGTGGGTGGTGATGCAGACGTACGGGTATGGTCAGCACATTATCTGGGCGAGATGGCGAAGGCCATCATCGACGACGTGACGATGGGCCTCAAGCATTCGAGGACTCGCCCATGACGTCTCCCTCGAATAAATCAGCCAAGCGCCCCAGTTTTGCCGAAGTGAAGCGCGCCGCCGTGGGTGCCGTTGAACAGGTACTTGCCCAATGGCTTCCAGGCGGCAAACGTGTAGACGGCGGCAAGGAATACACCGCGCCGAATCCAACACGGGCCGACAAGCGTGCAGGCTCTCTCAAAGTGAATCTGGCTAAAGGAACATGGGCCGACTTTGCGACCGGCGATAAAGGCGGTGACCTCATTGATCTGGTGCGCTATCTGGACGGCGGTACTGACGTCGAGGCCTGCAAGAAGCTGGCTGACTTCCTGAACGTAGTTGCCGATAGCTCGCAGTCCGCTTCTCATCCCAGCAAAAGTAAAACTCCGGAATGGGTCGCTATTCAGCCGATCCCTGACGGGGCCATGAAGAGATGCCCTGCTAAACACCGGCAGCACGGCACGCCATCAAAGGTGTGGGTTTATCGTGACCCTCAGGGCCAGCCGGTCATGGTGCTTTATCGTTTTGACTTGGAGCGGGACGAAGACGGCAAGGCCCGCAAAGTATTTGCGCCTCTAACCTGGTGCCAACGTGCCGACGGCCAAACGCAGCAATGGCGCTGGCAGGGCTTGCCCGAGCCGCGCCCTCTTCTTCGCCTTGATGAGCTGGTGCAGCGTGCAAAGGCTCCGGTCGTGCTGTGCGAAGGTGAAAAGGCCGCAGATGCGGCGGCAGAGCTATTTCCAGAATACGTCGCCACCTGCTGGCCAAACGGCTCGAACTCCTGGCACAAGGCAGACCTTTCCCCGCTTACGGGACGGCATGTGGTGCTCTGGCCCGACAATGATGCTACCGGCAAAAGCTGCATGGAGGCAGTTGCCAAACAACTACAGAAGCTCGGCGTTGAGTCGGCTCGCGAGATCGATCTGGCCTTGTTCAAGCGTAAGCCCACGCTGAAAAATGGCGCACCCGGTTTCGCAAAAGGCGGTAGCTGGGAAGACGGCGACGATGCGGCAGATGCTCTTGCCAAAGGATGGTCAGCCGCTCACATGGCAGAGTTGGAACGTAGTGGTGAGCTACTCGTTGCCGGATCCGACTCACCAGTGGCGACCCCGGCAGACCCCAAGGCCAAGCCTGCCCCTAAGCGAGCCGCAAAGCCCAAAAATGACCTGATGCCGGGCGGCTTCCGCCTGACGCCAGAAGGCGTGTTTTATTCGGGTGACGATGGCGAAGCCCGCCCGGTGTGCTCACCTCTGGAGATCCTCGCTCGCACCCGCGACGCGCAGGGGCATAACTGGGGCTTGCTCGTCGAGTTTGACGATCCCGACGGCGCGAAAAAACGCTGGAATATCCCTGCCCGCACCATGACCGGTGACTTTGGTAAGGACGTACTCGGCCCACTGGTGGACATGGGATTACGGCTGGCGGGTAGTCGATCCGGACGCAACGCACGCAATGACCTGCAGAGTTACCTCGGTGGTTTCGACAGCGCCCAACGAGCACGATTGGTCACTCGCCTAGGCTGGCACGACAGCGCCTTTCTGCTGCCCGAGCAACAGGTCGGCTCTCATACCGAACATCTGCACTTTTACGAGGCCGGAGCCCAACTGCCACCGATCAGCGAATCAGGCACCTTGGAACAATGGCAGGAGCAGATTGGCGCTCTGTGCATCGGCAATCACCGCCTCGCATTCGTGGCCAGCGTGGCGTTCGCGGGTCCACTGCTGCACATGCTGGGCCATGAGTCGGGTGGCTTCCACTTATACGGCGACAGCTCAGGCGGCAAGACCACGCACCTGCAAGTTGCTGCCTCAATTTACGGCGGGCCACGCCTTGTCCGTTCGTGGCGCTCGACAGACAACGCGTTGGAGTCCATCGCCGCCGCGCACTCTGACGGCCTTCTGGTGCTGGATGAGATCGGCATGTGTGATCCGCGCATCATTGGCGAAACGGTTTACATGCTGGGCAATGGCACCGGCAAGGCCCGCGCCAATGACCGGGGGCAATCAGGCCGTCAGGTTCAGGAATGGCGCTTGCTGTTCCTGTCGACCGGAGAGAAGACCTTGGCGCAGCACATGGCCGAAGCCAATAAGGAGCTCAAAGCAGGCATGGAGGTGCGCATGCTCGCCATTCCAGCGGACGCAAGCAAAGGCATGGGCATGTTCGATCAGCTCAACGGCTTTGATGATGCTGCCGCCCTCTCCGACGCGCTCAAAGCGCGCGTGGCAAAGTTCTACGGCACACCCCTGACCGCCTTCCTGTCAGCGCTGTGTGAGCCCAGTAAACGGCACGGCTGGTCATCCATCTTGCGCCATACCTTGGAGGCGTTTGTTGCCAGAGCGTTGCCAGCATCCGCTAGCGGGCAGGCACACCGCGCCGCTGCCCGATTCGGATTGGCAGCTGCCGCAGGCGAGCTGGCCACCGCCATGGGCATTACAGGTTGGCCCGATGGCACGGCTACCACTGCTGCGCGGGTTTGCCTAAGCGCTTGGCTCAATGAGCGCGGCGGCGCGGGTAACTTTGAATCGGACGCCATTCTGGCGCGGTTGCGCCAGGTCATCGAACGCTTCGGTGAAAGCCGCTTTACACGCTGGGAGTCGGCGGCCGCCAAGATCGATGAGCACGGTCCGCGCACCATCGACCGGCTGGGCTTTCGCAAGTCTTTGGAGCATGGCCTCGGGGATGAATTGCACACCACCAATACTTACTACGTTTTGCCGGAGGCATGGCGTTCAGAGGTGTTCAAGGGCATGAACATCAACGCAGTGAACAAGGAGCTGATACGTCGCGGCGTCCTTGAGCCGGGACCAGATGGCAAAGCCTCTTGCACCGTGCGCCTGCCAGGCTTGGGCGCTCAGCGTTGTTATGTAGTGAAAACAGTACCGGGAACGGATGAAAGCGAGGCAAAGGCCGCCTGACAGCAGCCTATCGAATGAGGTTGAACCGGCCCGCTCTGGCCTCGCCAGCCAATCCAAAACTTCCCTCTAGATAACACAGGACATACACATGAATAGCATCGAGCAATTGAAAGACAACCGCGCCACATTGGTCACTGAAATGGAGGCCATCCGAGCAGAACTGCCCTCCCTGGAGGCAGCACTTGAAAGTGACGAGGTAATCAACAACGGTCGCGAATCCCACTTTAGAGATGAAATCAGCAGCCGCAAACTAAAAATCGATGCGATCAATCAGCGAGTTTTCGTATTGGATCAGAAGCTGCATCGCGTGGAGAAGCTAGCCAACAGGGAAACCTTGATGGCGCAATACATTGCTGACATGGCGGGCTGGGCTGATGACGAGGTCGAACTCAAATCCAAACGTCAAAGCCTGAGCACACGCTTGGAAGAAGTCCGCCAGCAGGCTCAGGAAGAAATAAACAACGCGCGCCAAGCTGAAACGCTGGCTGCTACGGCGTATGCACAAGCTGTGGCGTGGGGCGATGCCGAAGGTGAAAAAACGGCGAATAGCGATGCTCAGAAAGCTGCGAAAAACCTCACTGCCGCCACCGAGCAACATCGTCGCAATCAGCTGATTGTCACTGCCCTGGAGCAGGAGCTGAAGACCGTTGACCAGCACATTACTGAGGCCCAGGAACAACATAAAAAGCTAGAACAGCAAGCCCTAAACCTTGCGCTGTACACCTACGAAGAAAAGTGGAACGAAGCGGCTCAAGCGCTGCTTGACGTCGGAGGCAAACTTTATGCAGTACAAAGCAAGATCGGCCGTGAACCAGTAGCGTTGCTCAAGCTGGACATACCTGAGCAGGGTGAAAACCACGGCAGTTGGAAATGGCGTGACTTAGCAGATCGGTCGAGCGGTCATCGCACGCAAGACTTGCTCTCGATTTAACTGCCCCCCCTGAAGCAGCCTGCGTTCGCGGGCTGTTATCACTTCGATGATTTAGCCCAGCTTCTCATCAATCCGAAACGGCTATCCAGACACCTAGCGCTGAGGGCAAGGACTCCTCAACTGACCGCCCTGCCTAGCCGCATGAGTAACAAAAATGACAAAGCACAGACGTACAGAAGCTCACCGCCACTGCTATACATACAGAATTGGGCAAGCCTAGCGAAGGCGAAACGAACGTTAGCGCAAATAGACGCAGGGGGCCCTGCCCTAAATTTTTGACAGGCCGCTCCAGGCCGATTCTGTTGAAAAAGTCGGCTTCGAATTCCACGCTATAAAAGTACGCGCCTGAGATTGAAATCTGAATTTTTGGCAGAAGGTTCAGTACTCGGATTTCACGTAGCGGCGGGTAACAGAGGGGTTTTCATCCATCAAATTTCGAGTGTTTTGGGAAAACCGACTTTTTCAACACAATCTGCCATAAGCGGTCATTGAGTTTTGCTAGCAGAAGGCGCCAAACTAGCGGCAAGTGCCTCCAATAATGCACTGACCTTGGGAAGCGCCTGACGGCTCTTTAGCCAAATCAGATTGATAGCCTGACCATCGGTTGCCAACTGGGGAAGCACTTCAACCAATGACCCCTCTTCAAGCTGACGTTTGATCAACCATGACGGTAACTGCGCTATCCCACATCCCTCCGACACCGCGATTAACAGACCTTCGCCATCTCCCACAACGAACTTAGCGCCTATAGCTCTGCGTTCAATTTCGCCCGGATGCTTTCCCGAAAAACTCCAAGGGCTGACTGTTCCATCCGCCCAGCCGTAAGCGATGCATTGATGATGTTCCAAATCGCGATCGGTCACGGGTGTGCCGTGCTTACTCAAATATGCGGGAGATGCACAGAAGATATGCCACTCACTGCCCAGGTAGCGGTGCCCCAATGTGGCGGGCCAAACGTCTGAACCACCGATACGTAGGACGATATCGACACCTTCCTTGATAGGGTCGATGAAACGGTCGGAAAACGAAATGTGCGGCAGCAGCAGCGCATGTTCCTGGGCAAATCGCAGAATGACCGGAAGTGCATGCAGGCGGCCGAATGCACCTGGAAGGTCAATGCGAATCCTGCCACGAGGCTCAGTGTTTTCGGCAAGTAGGGACAGCTCAGCCTCTTCGAGCTCAGCTAGCACACCTATACATGTGCGATAGAACGCAATCCCCGCATCCGTCAGTGACAAGCTTCGAGTTGTTCGGTGGAACAACCGAGTTCCAAGCCTGCTTTCTAATCGAGCTATCCCTTTACTAATTGCCGAAGCCGTCACACTCATCCGCTCGGAAGCGCCTTTGAAGCTCCCGGCGTCGGCGACGCAGACGAATACATCAATGCCCTTTAAACGTTCAGAGGAAAACATGGACGCCCCGCATTCATGAATTGAGTTCTGTCGATCAAATAAAAAACATCATAAATGAGAAAACAATTCAGCAGTAAGCTTGATTCTCGCATCAATCAACACTTTGCGACTGACAAACACGATCAAAACAACCTGCAGAACGATGAGGCAAGGATGCTAACCACGCTAAAAAACTATCCGAAGACAATAAATTTGCTGCTATCGGCCTCCCTGATATTGACCTTGGCGCGAGCAATCACGCTGCCCTATCTGGTCATTTACCTTTCCGGCAGTTTCAGCTTAAGCGTCGCCGATATCGGCCTGGTTATAGGCAGCACACTGATCATTGGGTCAATATTGAGTCTTTACGGTGGTTTTCTGGTCGACAAGATGTCCAGTTACCGGCTGATCCTGGCCTTCAGTGGCGTGTTCACGCTGGGGTTTCTCGGGACTTTTCTGGCTCGCGAACTTTGGCTGTTCTACAGCTGCCTGGTACTGATCAACCTGGCTTATGCGGTCATTGATATCGCGGTTAAATCAGGGTTTGGCAGCCTGCTTCCCGTCACTCATCGCAGCGAAGTTTTCTCGATCAAATATACATTGACCAACATCGGGTATGCCGTCGGCCCGTTTCTTGGCGCTGGCATGGCCAAACTGGATATGAGCTTGCCATTCCTGTTATCAGCCGGGCTTGGATCAGGATTCTTCTTCATCTATTTCGTTTGGGGCAATAGAGACCTGAACGCCACCGATTCAGCTCAGAAACCAGTACCGTTTCTGGCTGTGGGCAAACTGTTACTCCAGGATTATCGGTTGGTGTGTTTCACCCTTGGTGGGCTGCTCAGTGCGGTGGTTTTTGGCCAGTTCACCGCTTATCTCTCCCAGTACCTGGTGGTCACCACTACACCAGAATCCACCTACCAGGTTATCAGTACAGTTGTGGCGACCAATGCGCTGATGGTCATCAGTTTGCAATACTCCATAGGCAGGAAGATATCTCATAGGCATCTGAATCTGTGGCTGGTCGCGGGACTGAGTATGTTCCTGTTGGGGTTGGCGGGTTTTGCCCTGTCAACCTCTATCCTGCTCTGGGTCATTTCCATAGCCATTTTTACGGTCGGCGAGATCATCGTATTCCCCGCCGAGTACATGTTTATCGACAAAATCGCTCCGGACAAACTGCGCGGCATGTATTACGGAGCACAAAACCTGTCCAACCTCGGCGCGGCGCTGGGGCCGGTGCTTTGCGGAATCGTATTGGCGACGCAGCCTCCCCACTACATCTTCTACATGCTCGCGCTCTTCATTTTTGCAGGTGGAATGTTTTACTTCCTGGGAGCTTCCAATTTATGCGCTACAACCGATATGAATCCTGATTGAAGGGCAGCAATGAGAAAGACGATGAGGAATCAAAATTTCACCTTAAAAAGGTCCGCTTTTGGTTCGATTTCGTTCTATCGAGACAGGCAGGAATCGACCCAAAGCGGTCATTCATGTGGATCAGCTAACGGTCACCAGAGGGCTGTAGCATGGAAAGCACCAAGGACTGATCGACCCTGTACCGAGTCGATCATGGGACTTGACTAGAAACTCCATTCCTCAGCCTGGACGACTCGGCAGAATGGCCCGGATAATGTTGCATTATGGTGGGCAATGATGGCCTCTGCTTTGAGTGCTGGAGTATCAGAGCAAGTATGTCCGTTGGCGATGAGCACAGCATCAAAGCCGCAATCGCGGGCAGCCCGGCAAGCGCTGTCTACACAGTATTGAGTTTTCATGCCTGTAACAACGACGCCCTCACAGCCGCGCTCGCGTAGCTGAACTGCTAGGTCAGTCTGAGCGAAGGCATTCAGGCGTTTTTTCTCGAAAATCACTTCGTCACCGATTAGCTGTAACTCCTGAACAATCTCGGTGAGCGGGCTATCCATGCATTCCTCCCTACAGCTTCGCCCGGTTCAGCCGATAGTTTTCGTACCAAGAGAAGCGCGGCAATTCGATCCTGTAACAAAGGAGGGTAAGCGGCTTTTGAGGAAGATCTCTTGGAATGCTTTCATTACCTCATAACCATAAATGAGAGATGGGCACTTATTAACGCCTAAGAAAGCACTCACAGACCTTGAGTGATCGAGAACCAGATGAATTTATTAGCACCTGCCCTGTTCGTTACCAACCGTGTTCGATTCCCCATGAAATTCGTAATTTTGGGATTTATTGTCCTGATTCCTCTGCTCCTGCTAGGCACCCGGGTGATGCTTTCACTGAACACGAGCATCACGGGCATCAAGCATGAACAGGTGGGTCAACAATACTTGTTGGACGTCACCCCTATCCTGCGTCTAACCATGATTCAAAGGGCGCTGACACACGGCATGCTCAGCGGTGACACCAACGCAGTAGGCAATGCAGCACGCAACGCTGAAAAGCTCAACGACGCCTATGCGACTCTTGCTGCGCAGGACGCAAAATCTAGCGCCCTACTGGAAACGACAGACAGAGTTCAGAAGCTGCGTACCGCTAGCTTGCAACTGGTTGAACGCGCCAAAGCAGGCGAAGCACCTTTGGTGATATTTGCCGCGTGGAACGACCAGCTGACCGATCTAATGAATTTCGTTTACTACATTACGGCCACTTCCGGCATGATTTTGGACGAAGAAGCGGGTTCGTTGTACCTCATCGATCTAAGCTCTATACGTCTACCTCGGCAAATAAATCTAGTCGGACAGATTCGCGGCCTCGCCAGCGGTTTTAGCACTGACCGTCCTCTGGACGACACCACTCGTATTTTTGCCCAGACTTTGTTGAAACAGGAGCTGCTAATACGTCAAGAGTTGCAGCAAAGCCTTTCCCTGCTTCGCCGAGAAGATCCGAAATTATCTGGTGTAGTAGAGCCGTCTGTAACAACAGCCTTTACGGACCTGGAAAACCTGCGTAGAGACCTGGCGGACTACCTTGATCCGAGCAAGCGCTCAACCGTGAATGCCAACACCTTGGGCGAGCGTGGAAACGCCGTCGTTGCTCAGTTTTACAAAGCCCAGGATCAGATGCAGGAATCGCTGCGAATTCGAATTGATGAGCGTCTGAATACACTGAGTAATGAGCGTACTTTCGGCACTGAGCTATTTATCGCCATTGCAATACTGCTGCTCTATGCGTTCGTCGGCATCTACAAGGCTCTGCGCATTGGGGTTGATGAGCTCCTAGCTGTGACGGCACGTATTGCTCAAGGCGATCTGAGCGCGCGCGTTCGAATCAACAGCCACGATGAAATCGGTGATGTAGGCGAGGGACTTAACCGCATGGTAACGGCCTTCTCGGGCTCACTGAGCCAAGTGGAGCGTAGCTCGCATTCAGTCTCCGATGCGGCAAAGCGACTAGAGATCTCCATAGGCCAAGCCAAAGTCTCAATGAACTCACAACAGGCTGAAACCGAGCAGGTTGCTACTGCCATCAACGAAATGACCGCGAGCGTTGCCGACGTGGCCCAGAATACCGAGGGCGCAGCACGTGCCGCTGAATCTGCAAGCAGTGCGTCTAACGACGGCTTGAAAGTTATGATTGAAACAAGTGCCGCTATTGAGGCGTTGGCCAACGAAGTGGAGCTCAGTGCAAGCAAAGTCGAAGCGTTAGCGACACACAGCAAAGAAATCGGTGGTGTCATCGAGGTCATCAGTACCATCGCGGATCAGACTAACCTGCTGGCCCTTAACGCGGCCATCGAGGCGGCGCGAGCTGGCGAGCAAGGCCGTGGTTTCGCGGTCGTGGCTGACGAAGTGCGGACTCTGGCCTCGCGCACACAAAACTCCACAGAAGAAATTCGACGGATCATCCAACAGTTGCAAGGCGCTACTGATGCCGCTGTTCAACAGATGAAGGCTGGGCAAACCCGTGCTAGGGAATGCATTCAGGCAGCGAGCCAAGCGTCTGGCAGCCTGAACCAGATCAATGAAGCAGTAGACGGAATTGTGGGCATGAACACTCAGATCGCAAGTGCGGCGGTGCAGCAGCATTCGGTCTCAGAGGATATCAATCGCAACGTTATCGGCATTCGAAACAGCAGCTTAATCGTCATGGAAGGCGTAGAGGACAACGCCGTTACGGCTGACGAGCTTTCACTGCTCGCTAATGAACTTCGCAGCGTAGTCGGCAAGTTCAAGTTATCCAGCAACGCTTGAAAGGAATCTCAAGCGTTTCAATTGTTGATAGCACGATAAAGTGCTTTGATCAGGTCTGACTGGGTGATGATGCCCGGCAGTCCCTGATCGATATCGAGGGCTGAGCTTCATCGTTGCGCAATCTCGTAAAACAATAGAGCCAGCTACGCTAGATGACTTGCCCGGACGGTTACGGGCATACGGTGCCGCACTACCCATAACGGGACATTCGTTAAATAGACCCCCACAGCAAAGCCCACCCCGGTGGGCTTTTTTGCGCCCAGTGGTCACCAGTGGGTGTGGGGCTGGCCTACCGATGGGGTGATCGGGTGGTGTGAGGTCGTGCCCGATCCTGCTCAATATATGGAGGTGTGGCATGACCGAAGACACTGTCTTTGCACGCTCCGTCGCGCTCGATGCGAGCGCCGTGCTCAACGAACGACACATCGGCTGGTCCGGACTCTGGAGCCTGATGGGCGATTTTGTGATCTGCGCGCAGTGCATCACCGCCCAGGCCATTGGCCGGGTTCACGAACCGTTTGAACACCTGCCTGACTGCGTCGCCCGTGAATACAGCCTGCCCCCTGGCATGAGCTGCAACGCCTGTAAAGCCAGATCCCACCGTTGTCCCAGGAGCAACCTCCATTGACTGCCAAAGACCTAAAAGGAGAGACGCTGCGCGCCATGATCGAGGCCGGCGTGGTGCGCGAAGTGCTGATCAGCCGGCAGGACGATAAATGGGGCCTGGCGATTCGCCTGGGCGGCGCCGGTAGCCGTTTGCTGCCGGTGCGCTCGCGCCGTGAGGCGCTGCGCACCTGGGCCAGCCTGACGGCGTTGGGTCGTTTTGCCGAGTCGGCGGGGATCCGTGCTTTCAGGTCGAAATTTGAGATCGGTAGCCACATCTTCGAGCGATTAGTTAAGGGAGCCCTACATCTACGCTTCGAACTCAGGCGCTGAGCGACCGCAATCGGCCAATTCTGTTGAAAAAGTCGACGTCACTTTACATGGACGAAAAGTACACGTCTGAGATCGAAATCTGGAATTGTTGCTGAGGTATTTGGACTTGGATTTTACGTAGCGGCGCGTAAAAAAGACGTTTCCACCCATCAGTCTTCTGGCGGGTTGAGAAAAACGACTTTTTCAACACAATCGGCCAAAAGCAGACGGTCGTGAACACAGTCGGCGCATTTCGCCTACAGGGCCGCCCTAGAGCATGACGCTCAGGGCTTCCTACTGGATACCTTGCGAGATGATTAAGCCAGCTTCCTGATCCGGTCGGTAAATTCACTGACCTGCTCGGGCGATAGGCAGTTCAAGTTTCCGAAGGTCTCCAGGTGCTGGATCATGGCGTCCCGGCTACGGGGCTGGCCCGCCACGATACGTCGGCAGGTCTTCTCGAGAATCAAGCGGGCCAGCTGCGGGTTTTCGATGTTAGACGCATCAAACGCCAGGGCGATCGACATGGCCAAGTCGCCCAGCTCTGGGGCGGTGCGTTGCAGTGCGCGCAAGGCGTTGAGTTGCCGGGCGGTTATGGGTAACGACACGCTGACCTCCTGGAGATACGTGGTGCTCAGACCATGAGCATGGTAAATGGTAGATCAGAGAGCCGGGGTCTGGTTTCCAGCAGGCGCTAAAAAGCCCACCTAGGTGAGCTTTTCTGTAGCGGGTTATTTAACGAATGTCCTGTTATTCGAATCGTCGCCTGCTCACTTCGAGCATTTGAATTCAGGTTGCCTTTTTATAGGCCCAGTCTGAAATCGCCGTGTACAGCCGCCCACAACTCCCGAAGCTGAGTCCTAAGGAAACGGCAGATACGCTCATCGACACCCTGAGTGTCATGGAGAGCCTGCACGAATCCACTGCAAAACTCATAGTTCTTTTCGCCTTCGGCGAAGGTCGAGCTATTACGCACACGGCTCAGGGCGGCCCACCACGTCGCATAGGTCTGATCCGGCAGTCCTTGGGGCAAGCCCGAGGCATCCAGTGACGCAGGTAGGTTGGTAGGTGCAGCCATGATAACTCCCTGAGCTTACGCATACTGATGTGCCGTGCATGTGCGGCACATTTTACGCCAAGGATGTGAATCTTCATAACCCCCCCCCAGCAGCACGTAACAAGGCTGTCACGCCACCAGCGGTACGCGGCCTGCGTGAATCACCACGTAACAAGAGATCTTGTAACTCGTTGATTCGTATGCTTAAAGCAGCTTCCTTGTAATCAGTTACTCTCGAGGGCCAGACCTAGCTGCCGAGTTTTCTCGGCATTCCAAAGGGATCAGCTAAAGGACTCTTCGCACTCGCCACAAACAGCGGCAATTCAGCTGCTTGCGATCTGTTCTCCTTCCGAGGCATGCATGGGGATGTAACACCTTTCTCGACTCGTAACACCCGAGCCAAGAGAAGATACACCCGTGTGTAACAGGATTAAAAATCAATAAAATCATACATTTAAAAAATTCGTAACACCAATAACACCTGTAACACGCTTTTCGAGCCCCACACCCCATTGGCGATGGCAGCAGCCAGCGAAAAGAGTACCGTCTCGGCGGCTTCCTAGGGACCCTGCAAGATGCCTATCGGCACGGGGTAGGAAACCCGCGCGTTCGTGTTAGCGGCTGGATTTTTTAAGTTAGTTGACAGGTTGACGGAGTTGACCTGGTTGACGAGCGCCATGCGTGTGTTATCAGCAACACAAAGGGGCATCTTTACCATCAAGGTAACGATGCCACTTTTTCGTCAGGATCCTTTCAATTTTAACGTTGAAATTTCAGTAAGGTGGGATGTCTGTCGCTAGCAAGATGTCGCGGGTTTCCGACCCCGTACCCTTTGAACATCACCAGGGTCCCCAGCGATTTTCGGACTTCAGAAGCCGCAGGACTATTCGCTGAGCAGCATGCAAGTGTCGGCGATCTGCTAAAAGACTTTGCAGCCTCTGCAGGTAGTGGAGGTAAGCGCCATTCAAAGACTCGCTCAACCCGATGGAGTAAAAAATGGATCTGGATTTGATATCGGCGGCACTACTCGGAAGCGCCGGTGGCATAGCAGGCATGGGTATCGTTCTCTGGCTGCTCAGAACGTGGTTCGCGGAGAGAATCAAGCAATCTATCGGTCATGAGTATGCGGTGAAACTGGAGGAGTGGAAGAAATCTGAACAGATCCGAGTTAAATCGGAAGCAATCGCTTCTCTGCTGGCGGAATGGATGAGCTTTCCTGACGACCAGAGAAATCTTAACAAGCTTACATTTGAAGCCTATCTATGGCTTCCAACGGATATCCTCCGTCTGCTCACCAAAACCCTAACCCATTCCGCCACTGCACCAAATGCCAGAGACATACTTTGGCACGTCCGAAAACACTTGCTGGAAGATGAAACGTTACCGGCTTCGGAAATTGTGATTTTCAAACAGGAGAGCGAGCGTCGCGCTTTCCAAGCCAAAATGAAGGAGATGTCGACCTTCACACCATTCACTACCCCGAACTCTCTTGGCATGAAGGGACACAGAGGGAAAAACCAGCCCAAATAGGTGACTGTCTGGTGATGGCTTTTTTAGCGGTTCCACCTAAAGGAGAAGCCAGAGAGACCTGGCTTGTATGCCTGCATGTATGCCTAACCCAAACAACAATCAATAAACCCAATAAATACATTAACTTGCATATTCAGTTCAAATGACTGTGTACCACCAAGTACCTGCTTCATGACATCATCGATGCTCATGAAGCAACAAGAAGCCCGCCTAGTGCGGGCTTTCTTGTTTCTGGGATTGCTCCTTTTTATCACCCAGATACCTTCCCTCCGCCCTCCTTTCTGACACCTGAGCATTACTCACTTTTGAGTTAGCTCAAGACTGAATTCAAGATAATTTTTAGAGCATGCTGAGCGCATACCCTTTAAATACGCTGATCTCCGGTATCTTTTTCAAGATAACCTTTCTGCCGGTTCGAGATATTTTCTATATGCCCACGTTTACCCATCAAGACCTTGGTCTTCTCAATCCGTCCTTTGACTCGGACCTTGTCGATGTATTGAGCGATCTGGAACATCTGCGCCGCCCAAGGCTTGAAGGCGATACGCCGCCGCAGGTGTTCTATCAAATCAAATCGCTTTACCATGCACTGGAAAGCCTTGGTTCTGCCCGCATAGAGGGCAATCACACTACTTTGGCGGGCTACATAGATAGCAAGGTAGAAGGCAAGGCTCAGGACACGGACCAACTGCGCGAGGTTGCCAATATTGAAAAGGCGATGGATTACATTGAGGAGATCATGGCTCCCGGCGCGGCGCTGACGAGCAGACGATTCGAGAGCTACACCCGATGACCGTAGACGATCTGGTACGTGAGGGCGACAACGCCCGGAGCCTATCGCATGAAGGTTCTGGTGCATGACGGCTTTGGAATATGACTGGCGGTACACCGGTTGAACCAAGGCAAATTCCACTGCCTTGGCATTCGCCATGGTTATGAACAACTGGGTATCACTACGAACAGACTGGCAGGCTATTACAACTCGTTGACGGACCAGACCATAACTCAAGACATTTGGATTATTATGCCAAAGGACACAGAGGAAGAAAAACCTGGGGCGGCGGTTTTACTTGCAGATAAACCTTTGGAGATGTGATGAATAGCTACAGATCAATACACGAATTATTTAAGAACCTTTCCCTGTTAGATTCGGGGGAGTGGATTTATGCAAAAATAGCTACCTGGAAGAGCAATCCAGAAAATACAGACTTTTACTACATCCCATGCGACTACATCCAAAACCTGGACGATGACGAAATATATCTGGATGAAGAAGACATGGAGATGCCTTTGGCAGTCAGAGGATTAGAGCTGAGAGGTTGGATGTCGGTGAGCTCGCTGAATTATATAGCCAGCAACAATCCACACAGTGGAAAAGACAGCAAATGGATTGTCGAAGAGATCAATTACTACAGGGACAATGATACATTTAGAACCTAAAACTTACAGCACGGAGTTACAAGAGTTTTCCATGCTCTCCAGACGAGTGTTTCAAATCAGGATTACGATGACACATTCTTATTTTTGCAACGTTGGAATAGGCGTCAAACTGGAAGCAGATATACCGCAAAATCGAGTTGCCGGATGCTCAACTGCGCGCCAAGGTTGAGCATACGTTTCGAGTGATCAACCGCCAGCTTGGTGATACGGAAGTACGCTCCCGAGTGTAGCTGAAAAACGCTGCACAGCAGACCCCGCTGTTTGTTCTTTCCAATCTGTGGGGGTGCGAAAGCGATTACTGAATGCAGGAGAGGTGCGCCTGTAATACGCACAATGAGTGCTGAAAAGCGCTTGTTCGCAGGGAGGGGGATCATTTTTTCGGTATCGATCTTTCAAGTTGATCACCGATGCAGCCGTCAAGGTTCGGGCCGATATAAATAAATCCGGCAATGACTTTCGGTATGGTTTTATCTCCCCAGTATAGAGTCCCACTTGCAGATTCCAAGTCATAGATGTGACTTTCTCCGATTAACTCTCCACTGCGGTTGTCATACAAACGATAAAAACCTGGGTGGCTCCACGATGGCAACATTTTGGGTGGTATATCGTTATTTGGATCAGGTTTTCTATGAAGCATCATGGGTAGCACCCAGAATGGCGCAAAGGTTTCAACTCTATAGCACCCATTGGGGCTAATGTGAGCGTGGCCCAACTTTTTGGCTAACCCTTTTTCCCACCACTCCGATGCAGTCCAGAGACCGCCTGCAATGGACAGATAAGTGAGAAAAAGAGCCCAGCGACGTGACGTTGGTTTCATTTCGGTTTCTCATGGGTGGGTCGATCACGCATGCAATCAGGAACGTTCGGGCCTATAGGGATCAGCCCTGAATACACGAAACCCGAGCCTTCCCCCCAGTCCATTCCCCATGCCCCGGATTCACGATCATAAATCTCGGTCTCTGAAATCAATTGACCGTTTCGATGATCGTACAGTTTGTAAAAACCGGGGCTGCCCCACCAAGAAAACCATTTCTATGATCTAACTCCGTTAAGGTCCGGTTGTGGGTGGAGGATGTCAGGCAGCACCCAAAAGGGCTTGAAAACTTCCAGTCGATAGCACCCGCCGGGGCTGATTAGCGGGGTTCCTGATCTTTTGGCTAGCGCTCTTTCCCACCACTCGGAGGCGGCCCATAGACTGCCAGCTACAATGATAAATTATTCGTTTTTGTGATGTTTTCAAGGCCGCATACCTAGATCAATAGTGATCAAATTTCTTCCACACTGTGTCCGCCAGAAAATGGGCGAAGCAAAACCTGATTTTCGATTGAATCGACGCTTTTTGAAAGCCTGAAGCGTAGCAGCCAGATCAAGCCGCATCAGATATAACACCTGTGCTTTGAGAAAATTATGAAACTTAAATACTTCAAGCACACCACACCACCGTGAGTGACCTTGCTTTAAAAGATAATAAAAAACATGAACACCCAGCTACCAGACAACCGCTGGGCAGATAACTTTGTCAAACCAATTTTGCGGAGTGGCACGCCTCACCCAATAGTCCGCCTGACAACACATTCAAAAAGCTCGAGACATTTGATTTCTTCAAGCGAAATTACTATTGTACCGCTGCCGAAAATGCAATTCATGACCGCACCCCCATTCGTTTTTCACTGGTAGGGATACCCGATGCGCTGCCTTTTAGCACTGAGCTTGTTGTTTTTCCCATTCCTGGCCTCTGCTGCCTCTCCGAACTGCGAAACATACCTGTCGGGCTGGGCTAAAAAATTGCATCCGACGCTAGCCTTTGACAAGCAGCGTTCCGCGTGTAAAACGGCCAATGATGATCCCGACCAGACACTGGCAGTTCTGGTTCTTGAAGAAGAAAGAGTTAAGGTAGAAGACGAGCCTGAAGATTGGGTCACCTATGGCCTTGAGATCATTAGCGCTAAAAAAGGGATGATAGAGAGCCATGTTTACGAGAGCAATGCTATCGATATTTCTCTGTTCAAGTTTTCCGGACTTAGTCTTGATACGGCCAGCTATCAGCTCACCCCGGGCGCTCATACTTTTGAAGTCATTTTAAAACATGATATGGCGATTGAGCCTCTCACCCGCTCCTTAACACTACTTTATCTGTATACCGATGAAGGAAAAAGGATGCGAAAAATCCTTGAATTGGAAAAAGACATAGCGTCCGCCGAACAAAATCCCGACAGCTGCGCGGGCAGTTTTTCAGAGGCGCACCTTACTCTAAGTATTGGCAACAACAGCAATCACGGGTATGCCGATCTGGAGGTGGCGGAAAAAGTAATCGCTACCGAAAAAACGGATACGGGTAATGGCTGCACTAAAGAAGAAAAGCCTACCTCGAACGAATACGTACTGATCTATAACGGCGAACGCTACAACCCAAAGTATTGATAGATAACTCTCAGCACCGCGGCGGGTTGCGGGCTTTCTTGTTTTTGGCGTTCGCCAATCTCAACACTGCCTCATCCTGCGTGCTGATACATACCGTATCCATGCAGGTCCAGCCGGGCAGCAGTACGTCTTAGGCGGAAGTGCTTTTTCAGTGAAGCAAGTTGCCCAAGACGTTTGACGCAAACTGATCACACATAACGCGGTGCATCCATTCGGTCATGCAAAATACGAATGATCGCAATCCCGTACGCCGAGATTCGGAAGTAGATTACGTGTCGCTCTACGGTGCGGCGGCGATAGCCCGGCCGAATAAAATCGCAAGCCGGTGCGATTTTAGGTGACTGCGCCAGCTCCGCGAGAGCTGTCGTGATGATGTCGATGTAACGATTAGCCTGCGCCACGTCCCATTCTTGAAACGTGTGGGTCCAGATCCCTTCCAGGTCACGCTCAGCAGCAGGCGTAAGACGATATTCAGTCATGCGCTCTCAACATTCTCTGCTTGAATTCATCAGCACTGAATGGACGAGCTTCGCCGCTCGATTCGCCTTCAATAAGTGCAAGGCGGATTCCCTCGATCTGAGCACTGCGCTCCTGCTCGCGCCGAATCAAATCGCGGATATATTCGCTGTCATTCGTGTAGCGGCCTGCCTCAATCTGCGATTTGATCCAGGTATCTTGCTGGTCAGTGACAGTGATGGTTTTGCGTACGGTTCCCATGACGAGCCCCCTGATTCGATTATAGATGGTGGTTAGTTTGTCATACTATTGATGCAAAAATGCGCACCGCTGGGCGGTAAGGCGTAGATCAAAATCAACGGCGACGAGGGCGTCCGAGCTCAACACGATCTAACTATCTGAAAGATATACCTTTATGAGAGCTGTGCTTGCCCGCGATCAATGATTACCCGCTATACCTGATGCCCGGGGAACCTGAATCGCAGACAAGCATGCGCGCTCTATCAGGCGCTCAGTTTATCCAGCCGGACTTCCATCAACTCCAGCACATCACAGCTGTCTTGCAGCAACAGAAAAGCGGCCTCAGCGACGTGAGCCAACTGGTTCTCATCGGAGTCTTTGGTCGTGGTGCTAGCCAAGCAGCTCATCAGATTTTTGACTGCGCGCAAGCGTTGTGTGGCGCAGAGGTGCAGGTCGGCCATTGGGGCTTCGGGATTTATGAAGAGGACGGTATTGGGAAATTGATTCAGCGGAGTATGTTGGGTCATTAAGGAATCCAGAGGGTAATGGCTAAACGCGCCACCTGTCTCGTCGCCAAACGAAATCAGGTGGCAACTGTGCGCAGGTTGGCGAACCGGTCATACCCACCCGGCAGACCCGAAGGTCTCCCGCGCACAGCCGCCATAAATGTCGCCCGCACGAAGTGAAGACAACCAGCAACTGAAGCTGTTGAAAAGGTATGAGCCGGATCGCCAAATCCGGTCGCTGATGTGCAGCGACGGGGCGAATGATAGGTGCGGGGTTTGCTTGGCGCAACCGCTGTTAAATCGATGTTGAGACTGAGTGAAATCGCTTCATTGATAAGCCTGGATCTGAACCCACATGATGCTGGTCTAGAATCAGCACTGACGCTTGATGGCTTACAGGAGCACCACCGTGAAAACTCACAACGTCCATGGAGACAAGAAACACCTGACCCAGCCTGTCGTTGCGGCTGCGGATGGTGAAACAATCATCATTGCCAAGACTGAATCTCCAGTCACTAAACTGATGCCTACAACCTCTAAGCGACGCGGAATGCTGCCCGATATGAGGTTTAATGCTGAGGCTTTCGAAGCCATGGATTCAGAAATTGCTGATTTGTTTAAGTAAAAAATGAAGCTGCTGCTCAACACTTACGGGACGATCACACAGACCAGCCTCATCTTTCCGTGCAAGAGGGGCCGTCCCGTCTTCGACGCTGCGTTGTCGCGTGGCAACAGGCTCCTACAGTCGAAAAGTATTTCATCAGATGGTTAAATTTTGTTTGATGAGGCCCCGGCAACGCGGGCTTGATCCCACCCGCTCAATAACCGCAAATTACTCAAGTAAATGCCCGACCTGCGGACATTCTGTGAACGCAACCTTTCGTTCAATCAGCTGAGGCAGCAAACCCCGATGGCCTTTGTATTAGTTTTCATTGGTTTTCTGGCCTTTGTGTCGGGCTACATTGTGTCGCTTGAAGACCGGCTTCAGCGCGACGGAAAATTTTGCCCGTTCAGTGTGCGCACGAACCTCAAGGCATCTGTGCGAGCACGCAAAACCCTGACCTGGCTGGGAATGCTGATCTGGGTGATAGCGGGTGCATGTTATCTCTGGGGACCGCCAATTGAGGTCGCGCCTGATGAGCAACTCGGTGGGCTGGGCGTTATCGGGCTTATCTTCGCGTTCATGTATTGGGGCCGTGCAAGAGAACATGAATTCCAGAAAACCGGAGCCTCGACCGACTCATATGCTTATCAGGATGCAATCGAGCCTCATGAATGGTGGCCGATTACGTTCCGGGCTTTGATTGATGTCGCGAAAATCCTGCTTTTTCTGATCTTGATGTACGGGATTAAGCGGCTGATCAATCTCTAGTTCAGAGCGGTAAGAAAGGGCGACTCTCACACCCGCTTGACCTCAACCTAACTAGAGGTCTGAAACTGCCGACTCTTTCATCAGGAGTCAGCCTATGTCCAAGCTCGATATCGCCCCTGCTTTCCAGTTATCCAATCCACCAGGCCTGTACGATCCGAGTCCGAATGGTTATTCCCACGTAGCCCAATTGCAGCCGCAGGCGCAGCTTCTGTACATCGCCGGGCAAGGTGGTGAAGACCAGCAGGGTCAACTGTCTTCAGTGTTTGCCGAGCAGGCCAGACAGGCGCTCGCCAATCTCGCCATTGCGCTGCAATCCAAAGGCGTCGGCCTGAATGAAGTATTCAAACTGACGCTGCTGATTGTCGATCACGACCAGGAAAAGCTGCGCATTTGGGTTGAAGAAGCTGATCGAGCGTGGGGAACATCGATGAAGCCCGTGTGCACATTGATTCCGGTGCCGCGCCTTGCGCTGGACGGGATGCAGATTGAAATTGATGCTATTGCGGCGTTACTGCCAATGCAGCAGTAAGAACTGACCAGGGTCTCGCAGCAAACGCAAGACGCTGTGGGAGCAGAGCTTGCTCGCGATGCAGGTGACTCGGTGTGCAGCCTTGGACCGAGCCATCGTTCATCGCGAGCAAGCTCTGCTCCCACAGAAAATAACGCGACGCGGCCTGAAAATCATCAGGATGATCCCCATCGTCGCCAATCTGGCCGATATGCGGCATGGAAATACCGAAAGCGTCCCGGATGCGACACCGCAACACCTTGACAAAAATCGGAAATAATTTGTCGCATCTTTTTCAAACCTGATAGCATCCTGCTACCCGTGATGAGCAGACGATACTTGAGTATCGCGCCTCAATGCTGTGCTGGATGAATGTTGTTCATGCAGTCGCACCTACGCAAACGATCACAATTAGAGCAACCCTTGAGGTCTGCCAGCCCTGTTCCAGATTGCGCGCTAGCGCTTGAGATGATCGCGAGTTGTACGTTGACTGGTAACGTATGCCTTTTACGTTAACCATCGCAGGTTGGAAAGAACCACCAACCATCGCGTTTCGTTGAAACGATCCGGAACCTGAAAACGTCGCCGTCAATGTCCTTCAATCGAAGGCGCATCCGGCTGCGCGCTATTTACGTTGGCTAAAGGGGTTGCACAGCAGGTCGAGGCTTTCGATTTCCGATAGCACCGTCCGGGGTTTTCTTGTGAGCATTCATAGGGGCCTCACCATGTTGTTGAATAAACCAACGTCACGAAGGAAGTTTCTGCTTTCTTCCTTGATTGCACTACCTGCGATAGGCGTCGCCATTAAAGGCCTGAGCGCTGCGGAAGCAGCGGAGATGGTTGCGCCAAAACTTGAAGAATATCGCCCGACTTTTTTCAGCGCGGCTGAATGGGCTTTCATCATGGCGGCCTGTGACCGCCTGATCCCGGCCGGTGGCCGTGGGCCTGGCGCGCTGGAAACCAACGTCCCGGTGTTTATCGATCAGCAACTGGCCAGCGATCTGGGCAGCGAGATCTATCTGGAAGGTCCTTTCAAACTCGATGCCCCGGCGGAAATGGGTTATCAGATTCCGTACCGTCCGCAAGAGATTTATCAAAAAGGCATCAAGAGCGTTGACGCCTTTTGTCAGGAGAAGCACCAGAAGAACTTCGCGTCTCTGGATGCAGCCAAGCAAGAAGACGTCTTGAAGCAGTTGCAGAAAGGCGAAGTGAGCTTCAAAGCGTTTGGCGAGGACGTGCTCAAGTCCAAGCAGTTCTTTGGCGAACTGTTGAACCACACCAAGCAGGGTTACCTCTCGGACCCGATCTATGGCGGCAACAAGGGCATGAAAGCCTGGATCGCCATCGGTTTCCCCGGAGCCCGCGCCAGTTACGTGGAGTGGGTGACACAGCACAACGTCAAGTACCCCCTCGGCCCGGTCAGCATCAGCGGCCAGCGCGGTTGATCTCCCTTCGCCAAGCATTTCCAGGATAGATTTCTCATGGCAAATATTACTAACGACGAAGTCGACGTAGTCGTCGTCGGCCTCGGCTGGGCTGGCTCGTTGATGAGCATTGAACTGGCTCAGGCAGGTTTGAAAGTACGCGCTCTGGAGCGCGGTGAAGATCGCAACAACACCGACTTCGCCTATCCAAAACCAGCGGATCAATACGCCTACGGCATCCGCAACAAGATCATGGCCACGCCAAAAGCGGCGGCCATGACTGTTCGCCACACCGCCAACGACGTTGCTCTGCCTACCCGTAAATGGGGCGCTTTCGAGCCAGGTACTGGCGTGGGGGGCTCGGGCCTGCACTGGACCGGCGTATTGATTCGTCCGACCCCGACCGACATCAAGCTCAAGACCTATGCAGACCAGGCTTACAAGCCGGGCATCCTGCAAGAAGACATGCGCATCGGCGATTACCCGTTCACATGGGATGAAATCGAACCGTTCCTGGACAAGTTCGACAAGATCTGTGGCCTGTCGGGCAATACCGGCAACCTGCAAGGTCGCATCATCGAAGGCGGTGACCCGTTCGAAGGGCCGCGCTCCAGTGCCTTCCCGCTGCCGCCCCTTGAAGACACCCTGAACTGCAAGATGTTTGCAGACGTGGCGCGCAAGATGGGCTATCACCCGTTTCCGAACCCGTCGGCAAACGTCTCTCAGGCGTGGACCAACCCGTACGGCAATCAGATCGCGCCGTGTAACTACTGCGGTTATTGCAGCAAGTACCCGTGCCTGAACTACTCGAAAGCCTCGCCGCAAACCGCGGTGCTGGATTCGCTCAAGCGCATGGAAAACTTCTCGTACCGGGTTAACGCCAACGTACTCAAAGTTGAGCTGCACCCGGACGGCAAGACCGCCAAAGGCGTGACCTACGCCGACGCCGACGGCAACCTGGTATTCCAGCCTGCTGGCATCGTTGTGTTGGCGGGCTTCCAGTTCGTCAATGTGCGCCTGATGCTGTTGTCCGGTATCGGCAAGCCTTACGATCCGATCACCGAAACCGGTACTGTTGGCCGTAACTACGCGTTCCTGAGCAACGGCGGTTCCACGCTGTTCTTCAAGGACAAGGAGTTCAACCCGTTCGCCACCGCCGGTGCTACCGGGCAGATGTTCAACGACGTTTCGCCGGGCAACTACGACGGCGCAGCACTGGGCTTCATTGGCGGCGCGAAGATTCACAGTTCTCAAGCCACCGGTGCACCTATCGGTACAGCGCTGCCAAGCGGCACGCCGGATTGGGGCCAGGGCTGGAAAGAAGGCATGCAGGATTGGTATGGCCACTCGATGAAAGTGAGCATCACCACCAGTTGCCAGTCTTACCGTGGTCACTACGTGGACCTGGACCCGACGTACAAGGATCCATGGGGCTTGCCACTGCTGCGTATCACCTTCGACTGGAAACAGAACGAGCTGAAACTGCAGCAGCACTTGCGCAAAATCGTGCTGGATATCACCAAGGAACTGGGTCCGGACAGCTACAGCGAAAGCTTCCTGGCGATGGACTCTCATTGGGATATCACCAAGTACGTATCCACCCACAACGTGGGCGGCGCGGTCATGGGCGACGATCCGAAAACCACGGCACTCAATCGCTATCTGCAGAGCTGGGACGTGCATAACGTCTTCGTACCGGGCGGCAACGCCTTCCCGCAGAACTTCCAGGCCAACCCGACGGCTTTGATCGGCGCATTGACCCTGTTCTCGGCTCAGGCCATCAAAGACCGCTACATCAAAAACCCTGGCCCACTGGTTCAGGTGTGAGGAGCGAGAACATGAAATCCAGATCCCGCTCCCCGCTGCTGGTACTTCTGGCAGTTTGTGTAGTGCTTGCCCTGCTAGCCTGGCTGGTCAGTGTGTTCCTCAACAAATCGGGTGACGCATCTGCGCAGATGACTCAGGAAGTGACACCTGAACTCATCAGCAAAGGCGCTTACCTGGCACGCGCTGGCGATTGCGTGGCGTGCCACACCGCTCACGATGGCAAAACCTTCGCGGGCGGTCGTGGTATCGAGTCGCCAATCGGTACGATCTACGCCACCAACATCACGCCGGATAAAGACACCGGTATCGGTAGCTGGACCTATGGCGACTTCGAGCGCGCGGTACGTCGCGGTGTGGGTCACGATGGCAGCGCGCTGTACCCGGCGATGCCGTTCCCGTCGTATGCCAAGGTCTCGGATGAAGACACGCAAGCGTTGTATGCGTACTTCATGAAAGGCGTTGAGCCAGTCAAGCAAGCCAATCAGGCCAACGATATTCCGTGGCCACTGTCGATTCGCTGGCCGCTGGCTTACTGGCGCACGTTCTTCTCGCCGACACCTGAGTCCACTGTTACATCTGTTGCGGGCACCGATCCACAGCTCGTTCGTGGCGCGTATCTGGTACAGGGCCTGGGCCACTGCGGTTCTTGCCACACACCGCGTGCGCTGACCATGCAGGAAAAAGGCCTCGACGAGAAAAGCAGCGACTACCTGACGGGCGCTCTGCTTAACGACTGGGCGGTGCCTTCGATCCGTGGCGTTGCTCACTGGTCGCAAGACGAAATCGTCGACTACCTCGGTTCTGGCCGTAACGCCAAAGCGTCGGTTGCTGGTGAAATGACTGACGTTGTAGCCAACAGCACGTCGCACATGACCGATGAAGACCTGCATGCGATGGCGGCTTATTTGAAGTCGTTGTCCGGTGAAGCTGGCAAGAATGGCGAAACTGTTTATCAGCACAACGCTGAACGTAGTGCAGCAACGGCCAGCAAACTGACCGCAGCCAAAGACCTGACACTGGGCGAACGTCTGTACCTGGATAACTGTGGCGCCTGCCACTTTGTCAAAGGTGAAGGCGCTTCACGGATCTTCCCGCGTCTTGACGGTGCTTCGATCATCAACGCCGAAAACCCGACCGCGCTGGTTCACGTGATTCTCGCTGGCGCAAAAACGCCATCCACCGCGAGAGGCCCGTCGATCCTGCCGATGCCAGGCTTTGCCGAGCGCATGAACGACGCAGAAGTTGCCGAACTGGCCACCTTCCTGCGCCAGGGCTGGTCCAACCAGGCGCCTGCGGTGTCTGCGAAACTGGTTCAGGAAGTCCGCACGGCCTTGGCCGAAGGGCATCCGAAGCAACAGAAAAAGCTTGAGGCCAGTAACGAGAAGTAAGTTTTACTCGTTGTAGTCAGAGCTGTTCAGAGAGCCCGCCTTGTGCGGGCTTTTTGTTGGTGGGCAAACCAACCGTGAACACCCGTAGGAGCGGCTTTAGCCGCGAGGCTCTCCGCCTGAAACCGGTCCTGAGAGCTCAATTGGGCGTATGAGGTAATTGGTCTGGGCGGCAACATATGCAAGGGTGTGATCATTGGCAAATTCAGACTTATAAGTAAATATGCGAGAATTACTTATAAAAGACCTATATATTGCCTGTGAATACCATTAACTGGACCCGTAAGGCCGTTAAGCAACTCCTGAAATTGCACACGCCACATCAGGTTCAGATTCGCGATGCGGTGACCATGCTCACGGTTATGCCGGACGTAGCCAACGTCAAGATGCTGGTCCGACATGAACACGGATACCGGTTGAGAGTTGGTAACTACCGAGTCCTGTTCGATTGGGATGGCACAGTCAAAATCGTCAGCATACAAGAGGTCAAGAAACGTGACGGACGCATCTACTGACGTTCAAATCATCAACGGTCCGGATGGAAAACCGGCATTCGTGGTGATCCCGTACGCGCAATACGTGGCTCAACACAAAAATCAAAGCGACTTGATCCCCCATGAGGTGGTCAGTCGCATCGTCGATGGAGCCTCCCCTATTCGCGCTTGGCGTGAGCACTTGGGACTGACTCAAGAAGATGTCGCCCAGCGACTGGCCATCACCCAACCGGCTTACGCGCAACAGGAAACTGTCGCCAGGCCGCGCAAAGTTACCCGAGAAAAAATTGCGCTGGCATTTGGTATCAGTGCAGATCAACTGGAGCTTTGAGAGTGTGATCCAAATAAAGCAGTGAAATACTGTTTTGTTGAAATCGCGCCCGGTGCGACAACAGGATGCAAGTCCAGGCAAAGCTCACAAATATTGGTACTCACCTGTAGGAGTGAACTTGCTCGCGATGAACGGTGACACGGTGTAGCTGACAAACCGAGTCGCCTGCATCGCGGACAAGCCTCGCTCCCACAGGTTTGCAGGCCAACATAGAATCTCCCACAGGGCCGCAATATCAGGCCTATTTGCGCCGCGGCCGCGACACCACCGACTCGATATTCTTGCGCCCGATCAGCATCGGCTTTTGCGGCTTTTCTTCGGCCAGCCACTTGAACATCACCAGACAATCCACCAACCCCAACCGCGCATGCTGGTAAGCACGTGGCAGTCGGCCGACGACGTCGAAACCGAGCTTCTGCCACAACGCCACCGCCACTTCATTACTCGCAACCACTGAGTTGAATTGCATGGCGAGGAAACCGCTTTCAATGGCTACCTTCTGTGAGTGCTCGCACATCAACCGCGCAACCCCACGCCCGCGCGCCGCTTCGGTGACCATGTAGCCGCAATTGCACACGTGGCTGC
Source organism: Pseudomonas syringae group sp. J309-1 (assembly GCF_032582135.1). Lineage (NCBI taxonomy): Bacteria > Pseudomonadati > Pseudomonadota > Gammaproteobacteria > Pseudomonadales > Pseudomonadaceae > Pseudomonas > Pseudomonas syringae group sp. J309-1. The sequence continues at coordinate 155,711 of NZ_JAWHNU010000001.1, forward strand.
CGGGACCTGCGGCGTTGGCTTTGAGGTAGTAGCTGCCGAGCAGTACGCCCTCCTCTTCGGCGATGAAGGTGTGCAGCGGCATTTCCAGCCATAGGTGCAGGGCCTGCTCACGGGTCAGTTGCGGATCGTAGGCGTAGGTTTCCCGGGCAGCGATCACGCTCTGAAAAGTGGGCCAGAAAAGCTCGAAGTCTTCGGCGGTCATGGGCCGGATGTTGATCATGGGACAACCTTGAAGATGTGGGTCAAAGGGGAAGTTTCAGGCCTGGCGCGCAATGTGCCAAGAGGCGAACTCGCTGGACACACCACTGTAGGAGCTGCCGCAGGCTGCGAATAGCGGTGTGTCAGGTATAACTGATCGCAGCCTTCGGCAGCTCCTACAAGGGCCGCCTATCAGTTGAAACTACCCCAACAGATGTCTGGATATCAGCCTGGAAATCTCAACCATAGAAGTCTTCCCGGTGAACTCGAACTTCACTTTGCCCAGTGCGGAAAAGTAGATTTCCAGCTCCGAGTCCAGGTCGAAGGTGCCGGAGGTTTCGATGGAATACGCGACGATATTTTTATACGGCAATGAGGTGAAGTCTTTCTTGCTGCCGGTCAAACCTTGCACGTTGACGGCGATGATGCGCTTGTTGGTAAACACCACGCCGTCGCGCATGGACTTGTATGAATCAATGACCTGCTCACCTTCCAGCAAAAGCGCCGTCACACGCTCGGCGTATTCATCGTTCTGCTTGAGTTTGAAGAAGCCTTTGTTATTGAAATCGATCATCCACCGCGCCTCGCCTGTAAAGTAATCTTCCCGGATTGCTGCGGGCATGTTCAGGCAGTGCCGCATCGGTTTCAACAAGAGAATATCTGTATGGTAAAAAGCACTACCGACCTGACGGCCCGCGACGTCTATCAACTCCTGAAAGACATCGCCCTCGAAACGCGAACGTTGCACACGGTGAAAAGCCGAAAAGGGCAAATCGAAATCGAGGTGGATGGCTGGCAGCTCACACTGGTCAGTGAGGAGAACAAGCTGAGCCATTGCCAGGCCTGCCGGTCACCCGAAGGCAGTCACGGGACCGCAGACAGTTGGCAGCGCTACGGCACCGACCCGGTCAAGCTGCTGAGTATCTGGGAACATGAACAACTGCAGCGCCTGCTGAAGTTGTCCACAACTCAGGAATAAGCCCCAACGACACGGTTCACCGTTTTCAGTGCAGTACGTAGCGTTGGCATGTCTACAGAGCCGAGTGCCAGGCGGATCGCATGCGGCACGTGTACGGACACCGCGAAAGGCTCGGCAGTGGACACCGAAATGTTCTCGCGCATCAGCGCCGCCGCAACCTGATCCGCTCGTGCATCTTCGGCCAATGGCAGCCAGGTGAAATAAGAACAGGGATGGCGAACGCAATTCACTCCCCCCAACAGCTCATCCGCCAGCAATTGTCTGGCTTTGGCATCCGCACGCTTTTGCGCCTCCAGCCTGCTGACAGTGCCGTCATCCAGCCAGCCGGTAGCAATCGCCGTCATCACCCCGGCAGTGTTCCAGCTTGTGGCTCTGATCGCGCGTTCGAGCACACTGACGCGGGAGGCCGGAGCAGCAATGAATCCAAACCGCAGCCCGGTGGCGACGCTCTTCGACAGGCCGGAAACATACACTGTGCGCTCCGGAGCCAGGTGCGCCAAAGGCGGTGGCGGATTGGGCGCAAGAAAAGCGTAAGCCGCGTCTTCGATGATAGACAGCGCATGTTGTCGCGCAATCTGCACCAGCCGCTCGCGCTGCTCGATACCCATCACCCAGCCCATGGGGTTATGCAAGGTCGGCATGCTGTAGACCCCCCGCACTGTTCTGCGTCGGCAGAGTTCCTCCAGTGCATCCAGATCAGGCCCTGAGTCCGTCACAGGAACAGGCAAAACTTCCAGGCTCAGGGACTCAGCCAACACCTTGAAACCGGGATAGGTCAACGCATCGGCCGCCACCACATCACCGGGCTTGAACAGCGCCATCATCGCCACCGTCAAACCATGCTGAGCGCCGTTGACCAACAACACCTGACCGGCCTCGACGGTCAGCCCGCGACTGCGTAGATGACGCGCCACGGACGCCCGCTCATGGCTTCGCCCGGCATGCGGCTGGTAGCGCAACAGCGATTCCAGATCACCTGACAATGCCAACTGGCGCAGCGCAGTGCGCAACAGCTCGGCCTGCCCCGGCAATGACGGATAGTTGAAATTGAGGTCGATAACGCCGGTTGCGACGTCAGGCTGATCAATGCCATGCCCCGCCGGCAATGAGGTCTCCCGAACGAACGTGCCCCGCCCTGCTTCCCCACTCACCAGCCCCATGGCCTCCAGCTCCGCATAAACCCGCGACGCCGTAGCCAGCGCCAACCCCTCAGCGGTGGCCAGGGTTCGGTGTGTGGGTAAGCGCGTTCCCGGCGGCAAGCGCCCCGAACGAATATCCGCGGCGAACGCATCCACCAGTGATTTGTAGCGGGCGTGTGGCATGTCGAACTGTATCCATGACAATTTTTTGATTGTACTGATACTCGGCCCCAGGATGCCTTTACGCAACCCGACTTGAGAGTGGCCCGCATGGAACAAGCATCTGCCCCAAAAATCGTTCCCATGGAAAATGCCACCCGGGGCTGGATCAACGGCTTTATCGGCGTCGTGATTTTCAGTGGCTCGCTGCCTGCGACTCGGGTTGCAGTCCTGGAATTCGACCCGGTGTTTTTGACCGTCGCCCGGGCAACCCTGGCAGGCGTGCTTGCGCTGTGCGTGTTATTGCTATTCAAAGAGCAGCGTCCGGCACGCCACCAATTACTGTCTTTATTGATCGTCGCCATTGGCGTCGTCGTCGGCTTTCCGCTATTGACCGCGCTGGCGTTGCAGCACGTGACGTCAGCGCACTCCATCGTCTTCCTCGGCTTATTACCACTGGCCACGGCAATATTCGGCGTGCTGCGCGGAGGCGAACGGCCCCGTGCAGCCTTCTGGTTATTCTCGGTGCTGGGCAGCCTGACGGTGGTCGGCTTCGCCCTCTCTCAGGGCCTGAAGGCCTCGGCCACCGGCGATGTCCTGATGCTATTGGCGATTCTGGTCTGCGGCCTGGGTTATGCCGAAGGGGCCAGACTCTCCAGAACACTGGGTGGCTGGCAGGTGATCAGTTGGGCGTTGGTGCTGTCGCTGCCGTTCATGGCGGTGCTCAGCGTTTTGCTGAGTCCACCGTCGTTTTCGAGTATCAGCCCGCCCGCCTGGCTGAGTCTGGGCTACGTATCGCTGTTCAGCATGCTGATCGGTTTCGTGTTCTGGTACCGCGGCCTCGCACAAGGCGGGATCGCTGCAGTTGGGCAACTGCAACTGCTACAACCGTTTTTCGGGCTGGCGCTGGCGGCGACGTTGCTGCATGAACAGGTCAGCGCGGGGATGCTCGGGGTAACGGTTGCGGTGATTATTTGTGTGGTGGGTGCGAGGAGGTTTTCCAGGTAGCGGGTAGAGATTGCCCTGCACCCTGGCACGGCGCCAAACCGGCAGGAGCGAACTTGTTCGCGAGGCGTCAGGCCTGAACCAACGCGTAAAGCCTCTCGCCAACACATTGCCTCCCACCTGGAGCGGCGCTATCTGATTACCCTGCACCCTTGCGCGGCGCCAAACGGTAGGAGCGAACTTGTTCGCGAGGCGTCAGGCCTGAACCAACGCGTAAAGCCTCTCGCCAACAAGTTGCCTCCTACCTGGAGCGGCGCTATCTGATTACCCTGATCGCCCGCTGCTTGATAACAGAAAGCCGACCGAATCAATCCAGCACGATAATCCTGCCTTCGAGCGTGAGGCTGTCAGCACGCATTTCATCGGGTTCTAGTTTGCTTTGGTACTCAGTCACCTCAACTTTTTTACCCACCGCAAGTTTGGCTGCGGAACACGGTGAAAACGTTGAGCATCGAACGCATTCACTCCTCCGGGGCATTCATGCTTTGCGTCTGCCAGAGCGTTCGAAATATCCCGTCCTGACTGCGCAATTCAGTTGGCGAACCGTCCTGCACCACACGGCCGCTTTGCAGCACCAGAACCCGGTCAAAGCTGGCAATGGTCGATAATCGGTGGGCGATGGCCAGCACCGTGCGCCCGCGCATCAGATTGGCCAGCGCCATCTGGATAACCTTCTCGGATTCCGAGTCCAGCGCAGACGTCGCCTCGTCCAGAATCAGGATCGGTGAGTTACGCAGAAACGCCCGTGCCAGGCCAAGCCGTTGCCGCTGGCCGCCCGATAACATCACGCCGCGCTCGCCCACTTGCGTACCGTAGCCACTGGGCAGCGCGTTGATGAAGTCTTCGCAATAAGCCTGCCGCGCCGCATCGATGACCTGTTGCTCAGTAGCCTTGGGTTGGCTGTAAGCAATGTTCTCATAGATGCTGCGATTGAACAGGGCGGTCTCCTGGGGGACCACTGATATCTGTCGGCGCAGGCTATCCTGACTGACCGAGCGGATGTCGCGGTCGTCGATCAGGATGATGCCGCTGCGCACGTCGTCCAGGCGTTGCAATAGACTGATCAGCGTCGATTTACCTGCACCCGACACGCCAACAATGCCGACGCTTTGCCCCGCCGGTATCTCCAGAAAGAAATGCTTGAACACCGAACGCCCGTCCGGGTAGCTGTAGCTAACGTCGATGAAGCGAATATTGCCACGCGTCGGAGCCAGTTCTTCGTGGGTATCGCTCAAGCCATGGGGCTGGGCAATAATGCTGAGCGTCTCAGCGATCACGCCCATTTGTTGGGAGGTATCCACCAGAGCCAGGGCCAGATCCCGCGAGCCGTGAAGGATGCGAAAGGTCAATGCGCTGACCATCACCACATCACCCGCTGTCACCAGACCGTCGACCCACAAGTCTATGGCCCAACCGAGCATGCCCCCGGCCATCACCGACAGGCAGACGTCATGCAACACGCGGGCTTTTTCCAGATAAATCCAGCTGCGGCTTTGGGCCTTCGCTTCGACACCTATGGCTTTTTCCAGCCTTAAACGCTCCCGCTCACGGGCAGAAAAAGCTTTGATGCTCCACACGTTGGACACGAGGTCGACGATCTCGCCACCCACCCGCGCTGACTGCGAAGCAAAGGCAATGTGCTTGGCCCGGCCGTTTATACCAATCAACGTGATCAAGGCGGCGACCGCGATTACGCAAGCGATCAAAACCAGCGCCATGGACAGTCGCACCGTACACAGCACGATGACCGCGCCGAGAAAATCGACACACGGAGGAATGATTTTCCACGCCAGCCCGCCGTAGATGGAACCGGCTGCAGCACCCGCAGATGAAATCCGGTTAGCCAGTGCCCCCGCAAAGTGTTGAGAAAAGTAGCGCATCGGATGCCCCGTCAAATGGCTGAACAAGTCGATGCGCAAATCCGCGCAACTGCCAACCACCGTTCGACATCCGAGCCAGCCACCTGCCCGCCAGAACAGGTTTTCCAGCACGATGAGCGCAATAAACAACACAAATGGGAACCACACATGACCTGCCGCGCGATCCTCTATGGCCATGGCGTCCACCAGCAGCTTCATGCCGTATTGCACGGCAACCGCACAACTCGCTGCCCCCACAACCAGAACCAGCATGGTGCCGAAGTGCCAGGGCCGTACCCGGACGTAACGCCAGAGAAAAGGCACTGGAGTATCAGGCAGCGGGCGTTCCCGTATTCGGCTATTGATCATGGCAAGTCGAAAGCGCCTGGATCTGCACGCACAAAGGATGATGCGGTGCCCGATTGCCCTCGCCGTCCGCATAACCAAACAGGCCTGCCGGGCAGTATCGACCGTCGTCCCAGCCGGGATAGTCCAGAAATGGATACCAGCACAGCGCCTCCACTTCCACGCCCCGCTGCCCGGCCAGAACGATTTGCGTGCTGATGTAGTCGAGCCAAGGCACACGCTCCTCGTCTTCGGCACCGGTCTCCGAAATTAATAACGGTCGCTGGTAACGCTGCTGCACCTCCTTGAGCATGCCCGCGAATGGACGATAGGCAGGCTCGCCGCGCAGGATTTTCCCGCCGTTGAGTACCCACTGGTTTTGCGGGTAGAAATTGACCCCGACGATGTCCAGGTATTCTTCTCGCCCACCCAGGCCTGGCCACTGACGACCCGTCAACAAATCCCAGCCTTCAAACTGCGCCAATCGATACTGTTCGGCCTGATTGATCTCGTCGCTTCGACTTGATCCCGCCACCACATTGATCAATGGATCACACTGCACAAAACGCGCGTCCGGCGTGCGCTGACGAATCGACTCAATCGCCGCGATACTGGCGCGTACCAATTGATGTTTGAGCTCCTGCCCTCGCCCGTGGGTGCAAGGGTTGAAATAACCCACGTCACCGCCCGCCCAGCTCCAGAAAGAGAGTTCGTTGATGGGCGAGAAAAACGGTACGTCCATGCCTTCGTCTTTCATCAGTTGGGCAACCGCTCCTGAAAACCGGGCGAAGCGCTCCACGAATTCAGGCCTCCAGATATCAAGCCCGTCGGGATAGCCGTAATGACACAGATCCCACACCACCTGCACGTTGTAATCGCGCGCAGCACGCAGCATCGGCAGAAAGCTGCTCCAGTCGTAATAGCCCGGTCGGGGCTCGATCAGATGCCAGCGCAATCCGTCGCGTGCGCAGGCAATGCCCAGTGCCGCCAGTTGGGCGTAATCCTTTTCAACACTTCGGGCGTGGCCGGTTTCGGCGAGCATGTCCAGCCGCCGCCCATCCCGGCGACGGTGTGAGGAACACTCATAACCGGCCATGACAAACGAGTTGAACAACCGAGCGGAGGTCATCACTGCCACCCGCGAAAACAACTCAATGGCAGCGCTTGCCGGCCGCACATCAGAGTGACCCGACTGCGTGGCTTAGCGCCGCGTTAGACTCCTTTTCGATACGTTGATAGAGCGCCAGCGCCTGCCCCACCACCTGATCCATGTTGTAGTACTTGTAAGTACCCAGCCGCCCCAGAAAAGTGACGCCCTCGGTTTCATCCGCCAGCGCGCTGTAGCGCTTATACAACTCTGCGTTTTCCGGGCGAGGGATCGGGTAGTACGGGTCGCCTTCAGCACACGGAAACTCGTAGCTGATGCTGCTCAACGGATGCGTCTGGCCGGTCAACTGTTTGTACTCGGTGATTCGTGTGTAGGGCACGCTCTGATCGGGATAGTTGACGACGGCCACCGGCTGGAACTGTTCGACAGGCAGCGTCTCGTGTTTGAACTCAAGGCAGCGATACGGCAACCGGCCAAAGCAGAAGTCGAAATACTCATCGACCGGCCCGCAGTAAATGATCTCCCGATAGCTGACCTGATCCCGGGCTGCGGTGAAGTCAGTATTGAGCAACACGTCAATGCGTGGATCATCGAGCATGTTTTCGAACATGCGGGTATAGCCATGCAGCGGCATCATCTGGAACGCGTCAGTGAAATACCGATCATCATTATTGGTACGCGTGGGCACGCGAGAAGTGACGGACTTGTCCAGTTCCGAAGGATCCAGGCCCCACTGCTTGCGGGTGTAGCCCTGAAAAAACTTCTCGTATAATTCACGCCCGATCTGGTTGATCACGACGTCTTCAGAGGTGCGAATATCCGCCACAGGCTCTGCGCGCTCCGCCAGAAAAACCTCGGCTTCGTGCTCGTCCATAGCGCGGCCATACAGCGTATTCAACGTGGTCAGATTGATCGGGATCGGCAACAGATGTTCGTCCACCTGTGCCAGGACCCGATGCTCATAAGGACGCCATTCGGTAAACAGCGACAGGTAGTCGACGATGCGTTGCGCATTGGTGTGGAAGATATGCGGCCCATAGCGGTGGACCATGATTCCGGCTTCATCCAGGTGGTCATAGGCGTTACCGGCGATGTGCGAGCGCCGGTCGACTACCAGCACATTCTTGTCGAGGCCCTGCGCCAGACGTTCGGCGATCACCGATCCGGCAAACCCTGCGCCGACGATCAGATAATCGTAAATGCGATTCTCACCTGCCTGCGACGGGCCTTTTTTTGCGTTTTCCATCGTTACCGTAGGCATTCGATCTGCTCCTTCATGAGGGCGCAGGTTTTATCCCACGACATGCCATCCAGCACTGCGTCAGCGCGTTGGTTGAATGAGACGTCAGCCCTGGATTTCAGCGCAGCCTCAATTCCGGCAATGAATGCGTGCGGCGAATCGGCGATGGTGACTACACCTGAATTGCCATAGCAGCTGATCACGTCGCGAATGGGCGTGGACACTACCGGGCAGCCGCCCGCCAGGTATTCCGGCGTTTTGGTCGGGCTGATAAATCGCGTCGATTCGTTGATCGCGAATGGCATCAGCGCCACGTCCCATCCCGACAGATACAGCGGTAGCTCGGCATAACTCTTGGGCCCCAAATAGTGAATATTGGGCTGGCGCGGCAGTGAGTCAGGGTCGATTTTTACCACCGGACCAATCAGCACGACCTGCCAGTCAGGTCGTTGGCTAGCCAGTTCGCTGACCAGTTCGATGTCGAATCGCTCATCGATGACGCCGAAGAACCCCAGTCGGGGATAACCAATGCCAGCCTGGTCCGCGGGTTCTGGAAGCCTGTCACGGGCCGCTGCGAAGTGTGCAATATCGACGCTGCTGGGCACGGGATGGGCGTTGCCATGCTGAAGTTTCTTCGCCTCCCACAAGCTGTAGCCGCCGGTGAACACCACATCGGCCCTGGCCATCAACTGACGTTCTTTTTCCAGCAAATCAGACGGTGCGCCCTTGAAGGCCGACAGCTCGTCCATGCAGTCAAAAATCGTCACGCGAGCTTTCAGGTGGTCGGTGAATGACAGGCTCATGGGTGTGAGATACCACAGCAGCAGCTCTTTGGCCGAGAGTAGGTCTTTGCCCGAATGTTCGGCCAGATACCCGTCAAGCAATTCGCGTTGCCATTCCACTGCTTGCGCAGCGCTGGTGCCATGGGCAAAAAGGGGCACGATGACGGTAATGCCCGTTGCAGGTTGCGAGATATCGAGTGCCGGCTGAGGTGTGTCCGTGAAGATCGGCTCTTCAAAGAACAACACATCGTAATCCTTGGCCAAACGCGACATGACGTGTTGCGGTCGCTGATAAACGAACCCCCAGCGCAAATGAGACAGGCACAGCAAAGTAGGTCTGGCCAGACTGATTGCACGTGATGGGGTGTCGATTTTCACCAGCGAAAGGGCGTCGTCAGGCTGCTCTGGAAAATTCATGTCGGATTCCTTTTGAAATATGGATCCGAGACTGAAGCCAGCTTGATCGCGGCCTCGAAGACACTCGTCTGTTGAATAAAACGCTACTCGGTGATTGAGGATCACGTTCTGCGCGCTTCATAACTTGGAGGCCTGCCGTTCCCGCAGCGTTCAACACGCCCCCACGTAAAGCCGATGAACAGCAGGTACCGGTGAGTAAACGCCTTTGAACTCCCGCGGCACCTGGAGCCCATAACTTCATACACCTCATCGTCACGCTTGTGACAGTGAGCCGAAATACAGGCTCGGCAGGTAAGTAGTCGCCGTTCACACAGTGAATAAATGAGGCGAACTATGATCCTGGTGACTGGCGGTGCGGGCTATATCGGTGCTCACGTAGTGCTGGAACTGATGGAGCAGGGCGAAGACGTCGTGATTCTCGATAACCTTTGCAATAGCTCACGCTCGGTTGTGGAGCGGATTGCCAAAGTATCGGGACGAAGACCTGTCTTCATCTTTGGAGACGTTCGAAATAAAGGCCAGCTAGATCTGCTGTTCAACGAATACGCCATTGATGCCGTGATTCATTGCGCCGGTTTGAAAGCCGTCGCTGAAAGCGTGCGGGAACCGCTGCGCTATTACGATACTAACGTGGGCGGCAGCGTGACGCTGTGTCAGGCCATGGCAGACGCCGAAGTGTTTACGCTGGTATTCAGCTCATCCGCAACGGTCTATGGCGACTGTGCAGTGATGCCTATTGATGAAAGCTGCGCCACAGGTCAGCCCTCGAACCCATACGGCCAATCGAAACTGATGGCGGAAAACGTCATGAACAGCATGGCCGCATCCGATCCTCGCTGGTCGGTTGGGCTGCTGCGTTATTTCAATCCGATTGGTGCCCATGGTTCGGGGGAACTTGGCGAAGCACCGACCAACACACCGAATAATCTGTTGCCTTATCTCCTTCAAGTCGCCAGCGGTGAACGCGCAGCACTGGGGGTGTATGGCAATGATTACGCAACGCCGGATGGCACCGGCGTCCGCGATTATGTGCATGTGATGGACCTTGCCGAGGGGCATCTGAAGGCATTGCAGGCGTTACGACAGCTCCATGGCGTGCGGGTCTGGAATTTCGGCACGGGTCAGGGTTATTCCGTGCTGGAAGTGGTCAAGGCGTTCGAACGTGTCAGCGGTGTCGCCGTGCCGCTGACGTACGAGCCTCGCCGTGCCGGTGATATTGCGCGTTGCTGGGCAGATCCGGGCAAAGCCGCTGATGAGCTGGACTGGCGCGCCGGTCGCTCGCTGGACTGCATGCTGGCCGATGCCTGGCGCTGGCAGTGCAGCATTCAGCCGGAGCGAATTGACACGCTGGTGGGCTAGGCTTTCGTCGTGATTCATTGGGTTTGTTCGAATTCAAATGCGCAGGCAGCATTGATTCCGCGTCACGGCGCTGGCAGGGTAGTCCACCTGAACTGACGTGGCGGCTGCCTGCGCCTCGTTTTCGAATCGAATAGATCGGGAGATTCGCACATGAGCAACGCACCTTACGTTCCGGCCAAGGTATGGAAAAACGAAGCAGTGGGTGGCCAGTTCGCAAGCATCAACCGGCCCGTCGCCGGGCCGACCCACGACAAGACACTGCCCAAGGGCAAGCACCCTTTGCAGCTCTATTCACTGGCGACGCCCAATGGCATCAAAGTGACTATCTTGCTCGAAGAGCTGCTCGCGCTGGGGCATACCGAAGCGGAATACGATGCCTGGCTGATCCGCATCAATGAAGGTGATCAGTTCTCCAGCGGCTTCGTCGATATCAACCCCAATTCGAAGATTCCAGCATTGGTGGACTACAGCGCCGAGCCGCCCATTCGCGTGTTCGAGTCGGGTTCGATCCTGCTGTATCTCGCCGAAAAGTTCGGGCGCTTTCTGCCGACCGATCCAGCAGGCCGCACTGAAACCTTGAACTGGCTGTTCTGGCAAATGGGCGCAGCGCCGTACCTTGGCGGTGGTTTCGGACATTTTTATGTCTACGCGCCGGAGAAAATGGAATACCCGATCAACCGCTTCACCATGGAGGCCAAGCGCCAACTGGATGTGCTGGATCGCCGCCTGAGTGAAAGTACTTATCTGGCGGGCGATGAGTACACCATTGCCGATATCGCAGTCTGGTCGTGGTACGGCCAGGTGATCCTTGGCGGTCTGTACTCGGCGGCTGAGTTTCTGGCGGTGCACGAATACACCCACGTGCAGCGCTGGGCGCATGAAATCGCCAAACGTCCTGCGGTTATTCGGGGCACCCGAGTCAACCGCACCTGGGGCGATGAAGCGACCCAAGTACCGGAGCGGCATGACGCTGCGGATCTGGATTGAGGGAGAGGTAACAATTAAATCCTGTGGGACCGAATTCATTCGGGAAGGCGGCATTCCTGATGACACAGATACATCTAATGTACCGGCCTCTTCGCGAATGAATTCGCTCCCACGGGTTTTCGCACGGTCTCGGGTTCACGACGAGCCAGTTCAGTGGGACCGAATTCATTCGGGAAGGCGGCATTCCTGATGACACAGATACATCGAGTGTACCGGCCTCTTCGCGAATGGATTCGCTCCCACGGGTTTGCGCACGGTCTCGGGGTCACGATGAGCCTGCGGGACCGAATTCATTCGGGAAGGCGGCATTCCTGATGACACAGATACATTGAATGTACCGGCCTCTTCGCGAATGAATTCGCTCCCACGGGTTTGCGCACGGTCTCGGGTTCACAATGAGCCTGTGGGACCGAATTCATTCGGGAAGGCGGCAATCCTGATGACACAGATACATCGAATGTACCGGCCTCTTCGCGAATGAATTCGCTCCCACACAGACTGTGTGAAAACCCTCAGACAAAAACAAACTGCGCGCGCTCACGTGAAATCTTTAAAAGTTTGTGTGGGTCACAGACCTCAAACTCACGTAGGAGCGCGGTTTTTTGAGCGTTTTTTAGCCAGCTAATTGGCTCGTGAGGTTTTCACACAGCCTGCACGGGTTGTCGCACGGTCTCGGGTTCACGACGAGCCTGTGGGACCGAATTCATTCGGGAAGGCGGCATTCCTGATGACACAGATACATCGAATGTACCGGCCTCTTCGCGAATGAATTCGCTCCCACGGGTTTTCGCACGGTCTCGGGTTCACGACGAGCCTGTGGGACCGAATTCATTCGGGAAGGCGGCATTCCTGATGACACAGATA